>JBJEAY010000001.1:0-3875 GCA_051869575.1 Prevotella sp.
AAAGCAGTAGTTGTCATACCACGGCTTCATCTCCTTGATCATTGCCTCGATGTCGCATCCGGCGGGCAACATACCCACCTCCTTGTAATAAGTAAACATCTCGCGCACGTCCTCAGTGGAGAATCCGAGCATCTTGTCAAGCTCCGGAATCATCGACACGTTCCAACTGATGTTGAATCCGCTGGTGAGGTCGTCGAGTGTCACTGGACTCACTCCCGTGAGGAATATTCGCTCGAACATTCCCTTGAACAGTTTGAAGAAGTCGCGATAGAACCCGTTGGCGTGCGTGATGGCATGATACATGGCCTCGCCTTCCTCATTAAGCACGATGTTGGTGAAGTTGTCATATTCGTCGATGATGAGATAAAGGGGATTGCCTAACTCGTGCGCCATTTCGTTGATGAGGTTGAGCTTGGCGCGTGCCGAGTCTGTCTGGTGCACCTTATCGACAATCCACTGGGGATAATCGGCTTTGTATCGCTCTATGAACATATCAATACAACCGCAACTGTATTCGTTGAAATTCTCCTCAAGCCGCTCGATAGAGCCACCTGCTCTCGAGTAGTCGAAGTACATCACCTGGTATTTGTTGCGCAGCGGTGTCGGGTGCTTTCCCACCCACAGATTGCCGAACAATTCATCAAAACGGCTCTCCATAGTCTTGTCGTAGTAGGCTCGCATCATACTGATAAACAGGCTCTTGCCAAAGCGACGGGGGCGGATGAATATCAGCGTGTCGGGCTGTTTCTCCAAATCTTCAAGATACATCGTCTTGTCGATGTAATAAAGATTTCTCGTCCTCACCGACAAGAAGTCGGCCACTCCGTATGGTATTTGTCTTATTCCTTCCATCATGCTTTACGATTTATTTTGCCGCAAAAGTACAAAAAAAAAATGAGAAACGATGCAATCGGGCAAATTAATTTCCTTTTTTTTGCATAATTTCTCAATTCACTGATGTACATTCTTGCCAGGGAGATAAAACCAGTCGAAGGTGTCAAGGTGTCAAAGGTGTCAGTGTCAAAGGTGTCAAACGTATTTCTGCACTTGGGGGCGCACGCGTAATTTTAGAGGTTAATATTTATATATAATATATTATATATAAATATTAATATATATAATAACATAATTTAACATAATTCTCTCCTCTACAGGGCAAACACCTCGGGGAAGGGAGTTTCAAGTGCCATCATATAGCAAATGACACCTTTGACACTGACACCTTTGACACCTTCGTTCCGCATAGGGTGTCACCGGGCAGTGACACCGCTCTTTTCCGCTCGGAAAGCGGAGGATGAACGGAGGTATAGCGGCGTCATAGCGAAGGATGAACGAAGGTAGGGGCTTCGGTTGTGATTTGATAGATTAGACATTTTGCAATTATGGTTTCATTTACCTATATCGTCATTATATCCATCAGGCATAGGTTCATGAACCATATCAGATATTGCCACTTCTTGATATGCATCAAACATGTCGAGAAAGTTTAATTGTCTGTTTTTCTCATCGTTGTTTTTGAGAGCTAAAATTTTATCTTCCCGGTTAATTCTTTCTGTTTTTTCTTCCAACATCTGGAAAATGCTCCTTACAGCAGTAGAGCAGTCTGCGGTGGTTGTAGGATTTATTTTCTCAATATCATTCAACAAGCGTATTAATGATCTGCCTACTGCCCATGCAAGATTGACTGGGACAGCATTTCCTATCTGCTTGTATTTGTCACTCATTGTACCAGCGAATTCCCAATTGTCGGGGAATGTTTGAATTCTTGCATATTCCCTGACTGTCAAAGGACGCGTTTCGATAGGGTGGCATCTTTCAGTTTGCTTTTGACATGGAGAGCAAGTTAAAGTAAGTGAAGGCTCGTCAAGTGAAAGACGGCGCGCCATACCGGTTTTGCCACCTCCGAGAAACCAACTGCCCCCCAAATAATCCTTAGCTACATCTTCTGGCAAATCACGCCAATCCCCACCTTGAGGGACAAGTTTCAGAACCTTTTCCTTCTTTAAGGGATATTTTACTCCTTCAGATTGGGGCACGTCGGTATTGTAAATAACACTTTTATAAAAAGCATCACGCAAGGTCAGAACTCGTGAATAGGGAGATGGCCAATGGAAGCAAACCTTGTCTGCCAAGTCATTTCTAATAGCTATAAGAATTAGCCTTTCTCGCTTTTGAGGAACTTGATACATTATTGCCTTTAATACTCGTGGGGTAACAAGAGTGTATCCAAGTTGCTCAATTGTGTTCTTTATTGTTTCGAATGTCCTTCCATTATCATGAGAGGTTAGTCCTTTGACATTTTCACCCATAAACACCTTCGGCCTGATTTCATCTACAGCCCTTGCAAGTTCAAAAAACAACGTGCCTCGGGTATCATCAAATCCGCCTTGCTTTCCTGCGTATGAGAAAGCCTGGCATGGAAAACCACCTGACAGAAAATCAATTTTTCCTCTTAAAGGGGTGAAATCAACATTCCTTACATCTCCTTCTATAACATTCCATTCAGGATGATTTAGCCGGAGCGTATTACATGCAGATTTGTCAAACTCGTTTAATAAGACATGCTTAAATCCTGCCAAAGACATACCAAGAGCAAGGCCTCCGCCACCAGCGAAAAGCTCTACGGAGGTATAGTCTCTAACAGGTTTCACCACCTGTTCTTCATCCCAATTGTCATTAAGCATTTCCGCTACTTCTGGTATGGTGTCAAGTTCTTCCATATAGAATCCTTTGACACCATTATGCGTATGAGTAGGGAACGTGCCATTCTCAGCCCATTTATGAACTGTTGCATTTGAGGTTCCAACCAATGCAGCGAAATTATTTTCTGATATAAAATGCATATTACAATCCACCCTTTTGTGTTATTTCTTCCGCAATCTCATCCACTTTTTTCAGAATAAGTGAACTTCCGTCTATATCGTCTTCATCCACAACCTCGCCAAAGGCTTTTGCCAGTCTGTAATAGAAGGCCTTGTCGCCGGTGATATGCTCCCAAAACTCTGCACCACAATAAACTGGATAGGAAGCGGCAATTGTCTTGTAGTTGGCAGAAATCCTTTCACCATACAACACGCCAACAATCATGTCGTCCATCTGCAATGGTATGCGGTCAAGACGGGCTTTGCCGACAAGACGCTTGAAATGACCAAGTATTGTCACAACATCATCCTTGTTAATCGTTTGCGGACCAGCCTTGCATTGGCAATATTTCTTCCTACCGTCAATTGCGTCGGTAAACTCAATGTCTATTCCGTCAATTCCCGAGGCACATCCTGCCACTTGTGCCAATTGTGAGATAAATATCTGAATATTTTGCCCGAAACTGGTGTTGACACTTGTGCCCAATATTCGAGGATAGACTAAGGCCTTTGCCAAGGACCTTGGGGAAGTGTCGCCGCAGAGGAATGCTGCCAGATAGTTGATGAGGAAGGGATTCACGTCGAAATCCTTCAGGCGCAGTTTCTGAAGGTTCTTTATGTGATTGGGAATAATCGACTTTCGAAAATAGTCTTTCCCACTTTCTATGATTGCTTGTTTTTGCTCTTCTGTCATATTCTCGTCATTTTTTTGCAAAGGTAAGAAGAAAAAATTATTCTGCCAAATGTTTTCTGGATTTTTTTGCCCTGTAGAGTAAATTAATGGAATTGGGGCGACGGGGAGGGAAAAATGTGGGCAAGGTGTCAAAGGGGCTAAAGTGAGGCTTTGCGGCGGCATAACACGGTGGTTGTCGCAGGGTATTCCCTAAAGGGCAGTGACTCTGCTGATTGATGTATGAGGGTGGGGGTAAAAAAGCGGAGGCACAGCGGACTCACATAGGAGGAGGTTTTTAGGCACGGATTGACACGGATGGACACGGAGGTTTTTTTGAGATC
>JBJEAY010000002.1:0-3870 GCA_051869575.1 Prevotella sp.
AACATATTAGCAATCAATTTGTTAGAAAATATACAGCATTTCCGGACAGTCCCTATTTAGGCGTTTAGGGTGACGCAATGACGAAGTCAGGAAGTAAGGCAAGTATCGTAATGCCTCGTGCATTATGAATCTTGCCTTGCTATGTTGTTTAAGCTATAATTACTCTGCTGTTGCTCTTGGAGGAACTTTTCGGAATCGTTTCTGCAACGTTTCGAGGAATTTAAGCAAATCTGCAAATTCCAAAGCATCTCCATAGATGAAGCTGGAACGCATATCGTTGTAATCCACCTCATATTTCGGGACAAGTTCTTCACTTGGAACAATCGTAATGGATGCTGGCAGTTCCTTATCATAATCCACATATCCGACATGATAGAATTTCTTTCTATGATCTACAATGTCATAATAAAGGTTAGAGTCATTCAATGCCTTATCCATATAATCGGTATGTGATAACTTTTCCAAATCATAGAAATGGCGAGACATGCGATATGTTCTTGGATCTTTCTTTTGGTATTCCTCACAAAGCAAAAATGCCTTCTCTAAGAATGTCCTTGCAGGACTCACGGTCTTGATGGTCTGAACAATATCAGAATCTACATCTTCATCCTTATAGACCTGTTCAACCAATGAAGATATGCGTTTCATTTCATATGGCTCAGCCATAGAAAGGACGCTGATTTCAATCTTCACAGTAGGTACAGCATAGGAAGCATCGCTATTGTAGAGTGATGGGTATTGAACAAAAATCACAGATGGATCTTTGTCGTGATCCACTTTCTTTAGTTCACCATTTTCATCAACGACTTCATTCTCTGCAAGTACAATCACATCCAAACCTAATTTCGCCAGCTGTTCTTTTAAGTCATCTTTAAATTCACCGAAAAGATAGTCTTGAGCTTTTTCTCTGAACTTGTGGATTTGGGTGTTGCTGGTGCAGCTGGCACACGACAAATTCATTTCATTTAAGAAGAAGTCACGACCAAGAGCCAAATCAATATCCTCACTGAAACGGTCTATAATATCCCAACCTTTACTCAAACTTGTACCGCCTTTGAAAAGCAAATACTCAGCAGCCTTTGTCTGGAACAAAGCGTACAATATGGCTGTTACCCACCAATCTTTCTCCGCTGCGGCTTCATCAATATTCTTTGCCTCCACAACGCCCTGTATCATGGCCTTGCGTTCATCTATCGAAAAGTCTATCCATTTACTCATTGTCAGTATTCGTTTTGAGGTTTCTTTTAATAATCTGTCTTACCCATACCGGTGCCAATAATAGATCGTGTTCAATTGTTTCTGTTTCAGGTGTTGCAGATAATAGTTGAGTAACTCTTTTTTCCACGCTCTCTGTTATATTATCCTCTCCAATGCTACGAAGAGCCTGTACCAATTCGGGCATTAGTTTTCCTTTGTATGCAAAATTTCTTGGAACGCCATGTTTTAATGTTACAGTTCTATTGCCCAATTTCAGAGTTCTTGGAGTTCCTGATGTTATGAAACAAGCATTCATTGGGACTTGTGTGGAGAATCCCAATCTATTAGCAGCGGTCTCACCTGTTGGAAATACTATTGCCTTATCTCTCTTGGCAATCTCCGTTACCAGTTCAAAAGCAGAAGGATATACCACTCCAAATCGTGTTTTTTTAGCCTTCACATATACCCCTTTGGCTATTCGTGTAATCAAACCCTCTTTCTCAAACTGAGCAAGGAGTTTGGTTACATATTCCACATCAAATTGATGGAATGTAGACACAAAAAACACCTCGCCATATCTTGCGTAGGTTATCTTTGCCTTAACTTTATGTTCCACAGTTCTTTGCATACGATTTTTAGCCTATTTTAAGTCGGAATAAAAGCGTTTTTTTCCGACCACAAAGGTGTGAAAATATTGCGAAGTGACAAAAGAATCCATTGTTTATTTCATTATACCTATACTTTTTGCTCTTAAAGCGGGCAATATAAGGCTGAAATTTTATTCTTCAGACAAGCCTTTCAACTCCTCTTTTACCCCAAAATCCACCCTTCAAAACACCCCGGCTATGACATCTGATGACACGTTATGACGTGTATAGACCGATTTGAAAATCAATGGATTAACCATTATATATTCGCAGTCGAAATCACTTTTTGTATAACTAAAAAACATTTCGACGTATGAAGAAAAAAGTATTATTCGCAGCAGCATTTATGCTTGCAACAGTAGGTGCTTACGCACAGGGTAACGGTATCGCAGGTATCACCGAGGCTACCAACATGGTAACATCGTATTTCGATCCTGGTACCAAGTTGATTTACGCAGTGGGAGCCGTAGTCGGTCTCATCGGTGGTGTGAAGGTCTATTCGAAGTTCTCTTCGGGCGACCCCGACACCTCGAAGACCGCAGCCTCTTGGTTCGGTGCCTGTATCTTCCTCATTGTAGCCGCCACCATCTTACGTTCATTCTTCCTCTAATATGGCGGTCTATTCAATCAACAAAGGGATTGGTGAGGCTGCGCCTATTTTGACACAGCCTCATACATATCGTGTGGTCATCAGTTCTCGTCTCTTAGTTTGATTTCACTTAGTCGCAGTCGTTTGAAACAACTCTCTGCCGTTGCACTGTCCTTGAACTTGACATCGATGCGACCATTGGTATAGAACTTCATGTTCAAGGCATTGGTAGTGGTCAGGTCATACCATCGGGAGAGTCTTTTCGTCAATCTTTGGAGATTCAACAGACACATTATAGGTATTATTGAAATATCCGATGATACGGTTGATGAAGTTTTGTACCGCATCATGATTCTTGCCTACAAGATCGTTCATAATCTGGAACGGCTTGAACTCGTGGTGCGTGTAGTCCTCCTTCTCCTTGTTGTAATAATCGTGATAACTACGGACTGTATTGCTACCGTTCTCTTCATACTTGAACTTGATACGACCTTCGTACTTGTCGGCTTCTGCCTTGAAGATGTTGTGCCAACCATCGATCTGGTCGAGTGTCTTATACAACTCGTCCTGTTGGTTCTGACAATAGATACGGTCTTGCTCCGTAATCTTCTCTTCGTTTCTCACTTGTACCTTCAAGATACCTGATAGCAGGTCGGTATGATAACCTACGCTCTACGGCTTCGGCATCTATCTTGTTCCATTCGTCAAGTGTGAGGAACTCGAACTGACGCTTGTAGCACCATAGTACGAACAAGGTTGGGTCGGAACATGTGAATATTGTTCCGTTATGGTCTTTGATATACTCCTGCAACTCATCTTCATCACGAAATGCAATCTGCATAGAGTCGTACAGATTGCCCTCCTCACGCTTACGCAAAGTGATCTTCTTCCAGTCCTTAGTTGTGAAATCTCCGTACAAAGGATTCGGTTCGGAATAAGCCCATAGAGGAACTTTAGCCTTGAATCTTACGGTTCCGTTTGCTGTTGCTCCACAGTGTCCCCATTCCTTGAAGTTTGCTTCAGCCCAGCCTAGAACACGAGTTACCTTTGCCTGTGGTTTGGTGAACTCGGCTACGAAATAATGATATATTTTTTTCTTAATAATCTTTACTTTTTGAATTATCGTGATATTTATTAACAAAAAAGATTTTATATGGCAAGATGTCAATGTAAATCACGATTAAAACCTGTAAGTGTTCGAGATTATACTCGTTTTCGCAGAGGCATATGGGAATATGTTAGGACGCATTGCGGGAAACTTCCAAGGAGAAGTTGATTGTGGCATTTGTCAACGAGGTGCTCATAAATCGTTGAACAGAAAAAGGGGCGGTTCTAATTAGGGACTGTCCGGAAATGCTGTATATTTCCTAACAAATTGATTTCTAATGTGTTAGAAATTTCCTATCTTTGATATAGGAAAAAAGAATTCCTCCAACA
>JBJEAY010000003.1:0-19593 GCA_051869575.1 Prevotella sp.
TTTGGCTGGTCCTTTTTTAGTACCCTTTCTTAGACACACTCAAAGAAACAGTATCTTGTGTTCCGATTTTTAATGCGCAAAGTTAGCGAAACTTTTGTATACTCGCTTAATAAAGACTTAGGTTTAGAAATCTTTATATAATATTATGCAACGAGACCACTCCGGGGCGGCTCGGGGTGGTCTCGAAATTCTGTGCTAAGATAAGTTCGATTCGCATCTATTTTAGGACCCAAATAGTGTGACTGTATGGGTATTGTGTTACCTTAAATGTCATTTATATCGCAAACATTTCTGGCTGTGAGTTCTGTTAATATTCTCCAATATTTGTCGGTCTGACACACTATAATTCCCGAAGAATCTATCACTAATCCCATCGGCTCCGGAGCAAAGGGCATAACTATTTGGGTGTAAGCTCATAGAATACCCAAGAAAATCGAACAAACCATAACTGTCTATTATTTTTTCTCCATCGTAAACGAATACTATATCACCACACTTTACTAAAAGATTTCCATATGCTAATAAATCTTCTTTTGACTTAAGGCTAAATGAGACTTGATTAGGCATCTCTAAAGAATCTGTTGTTAGATATTCCTTAAAATCCGCCATACTAGGATATAGTGCATGCTTGCGGTATCTGTTTACTTGATTTATGAAGGGCTTAAGTGCTTTAATGGCGTAATAGGCACAATATTGCTCGTAGCTATCTCTCAAGTCGCTGATATGAGAATAATTTACTTGATAGTTGACTCCATCGACTAAACCGGTAGGACTTGTTTTATTTACAAGTCCACGAGTTGCGCTAACCTTTGCTTTGCCTTCTGTTCCAGTAGCGCCCTTTCCATCAAACCGAACAAGGAACTGGAAAGAGGTGGAGTCTGGTAATTTCACGTTTACAAGACTATAACAGAATTTAGAGCCCTGCATAACTGTATCAACGGATGTGGCGATCACAATTTTGTCATAATCCACCCCGTTCAGTTTCTTAAGGATATCTGGGCCCAAATTCAGGGACGCACCATAGTCGTAATTTTCACCAGTTACAAGGAGAAGTTGGGGAGAAACTAAATCTCCGGGATCTGCGTTTTTAGATAATTTTTTTAGAACCTTTTCAACGCATTTAATCGAGTATTCCTGAATTTCTTCGTAATCCTTTACTCCAGTATTTGTACAAGCACTCATAAGTAATACCACAACCGATAGTATTGTGGGAATAATAGTATGTATCTTAACTTCCTTCATATTATTTGGTTTTAACGATTGTTAGTATCCCGCCAAGGTCATTAAGATAACCTTTCATTGTTCCGATAGGCTCAATCTTGAAAGAAGAACCACTTTTGGTTATTTTGGCGATAACACTTCCTTTTTCTATATGGGGGCTGCAACTGTTCCCTTGGTTGAAATAGCATCCGTATGTACCCCCGGAACAGCTATATCTTGTCAGTGTCAACGTTATGGTATTACCATTGATTGTGCCAATTACATCGCCAAAAAGACTTCCGGACTCATTGTCATCATCCTCAAGTAATCTCATTGACCAGATGCCTTTATATCCGCCCTTCCCATTCTCATTCAGCGTGAGCCTTACTGAAATCGGAGGGGGACAATTCCTATAACCATCGCTGTGAACATCATATGAGCCGGCCCATGTGGTCGTATTTTTACTAGCGGTATGAGCATCAATGTTAAAGGTCTTCCCTTTTGCGTTTCTGACAGATACCGACAAAAAGTTAACATTATTTTCACGCCAGAATGTCGCGTTTGACCAACGTTCCTGTATATTGCCTTGATTATCCGTAATCGTATAGTCTGATGTGGAATTGCTTACTGGGGTAATATACAACCATGCGTTGTCATTGTCGCGGCCCATTCTTTTGAGAGTCTTCGTGTAAGCGTATCGGCCGTAAATGGCACCATGCGGATAGCGGTCGACCTCGATGACTATGGGGTATTGGTTGTCGGCCTCGCCGTCGAAGATGAATTGATAGGCGTGAGTCGGGAGCGCAAATCCCAAGAGCAGGATTGCAAGTGTGAGGATTTTATTCATTAGTTCCAGGCGTTGGCGTTGCTGTTAGAGTCGTATGCGTCGGTGCGGGTTGGTTCGCTGTCGGAGTAATCTTCTATCTCGACATCAGGTACTCCGTCATATGGGCAAACAGTTCCTTCATTGTATACGGGGATTTCGTCGTAAGTTGTAGCCGGTTCTTCTATTACGGATGATTGTTGGGAGTTGTATTCGTCCATAGCTTTCTCCCAGTCACTTTTCTGGTTAGACACAATTATTAGCCATATAATGAAAGCCAAAACAAGACCACCAACGACAATCAGAAGAATTTTCTTTGTGTTGGAATGTTTAATTTCCACTTCTATCTGAGGTTTGACTTCGATCTTAGATGTTTGCCGGGGAGAAATATGTCGTTCTTCAAGCCACTCCCCACAATGCTTACATTTTTTTGCGGATTCCATTATTTTGCCTCCGCAGTAAGGACATTTTTTTGTTTCCATATTTTATTTGTTTTCAAGCCAGAATTTTCGTCGCTCTTCCAGGCGGTTGATAATGTTTTTCTTCCCAATCACAGCGAGATTGATCTTTGTCCCATCTTTCATTTTTATTTTTAAGTATGTGAGCATTCCTTTCACATATCCCGTGATATCGGTGATTTTCCATTCTCGCGCTGAGAGATTTCCGCAACCAAAATTGAAAGAATTGGGGACAAACGAGAATTTATCAGGATAAATAATCAATTTGCCTCCGAGCCAATTTATCGGTCCGTCTTTAATATTAGCAGCGTAAGAAATTTCCGGCGGAAATGGGCTGATTATCGGTTGAGGCTGAGTGGGGCGCTGGATTACTACAACCTTAGGAGCACTCTGTGTGGGGGTGTCTTTTATGACAACAGCACCGCAGTATTCGCATTCATATTCCGTATTACTGATTTTACGGAATTTGCGGCCTTTGCATTCTTTACATACGAGTTCTTCCATAGGCTCAATGGTATTTTTCAGCAAAAGTTTTATCAGACATGCATAGGAACGAAATTGCCTGTATAAGGCAAATAAATCCAATTACAACCATGGGCCATACCATCCAACTTGACAGAAGGGAACATATCAGGAATGTGATTCCGGCACCATTTCTTCCGAGATAGAATTCATGGGCTCCAAGACCTCCAAGGAAGAATGCAAGTAGAGCGGCCACAACCTTGCTTTTAGATGTTGTGTATTCTTGCCTGCCGTTCTGCACATAGATTGGCTGTTGGGGTACAGTCTGAACCGGACGCACAAGCCATTCACCGCAGTGTCGGCATTTTTGAGCGCCCATAACGATTTCACCACCGCAGTATGGGCAGTTTACGGTCGGAGGAACAGCGGTTGTAGGAGTGACGGGGCCTGATTCGGTAACGAATGTTACGCCACAATACCGGCAAACGTATTTGTTTGCTCCTTGAGCTACTGTTTTATCGCCCCCACATTCGGGGCATTTTATAGAAGATATTGCCATTATAAGGTTTTTATATAGTTGGAGAGTTCTTTTGACTTTTCGTTTATTCGATGAAGAAGGCGTTCATGGGCGTCGGGATTAGACAACGCACGACACATAGCAGTGATTTGAGTCATTGCTGTTTCAATTGTTTGATTGGGGAATCGGTTTGCCGGGAGTGCTTTTATACGCTCTACCAGAACCCGAAGATGTTTTTTAGTGTCGTCATCATCTACCGTGGATTGGATCGTGAGCCACATAGACGTGAGATTCTCTTGACCTGTATTTATGGTCCCCGTCTGTGTCTCAGATGAAGGCATCGCAAACGACCGTTTTTGCTCGATTGTCAGTTCTACTTCATCATTCAGCCGGTCAGACTCATGGCTACCCATTACCGATATGCCGATAACGACAAGCATAATCACACTGATAATTAGCAGACCTACGGTATAAGCACTTCCATCGAAGTTGCAGCCTATTAAAGACCATAGAATCATCAGCGCGGCATATATGTTGACCATTATGCCGGTGGAGCCATTCTTAAAATTCAGCACCGGCAATAATCCTAAGGTGCAGACTATAGCGAGTTCTGCAATACAAACAACAGCCAGTGATAACTGAATGTTAGAAGTCCACTCAGATACGACAGAATTATAAATGGCAATCGTCAAACCTATTGCAACGATTGCGGTTATTAGTAAGATTACTTTTCCTTTCATGGTTTTTTACATTGTTGGGGGAGGTGGAGGCGGAAGGAGTTCATTGAATATACGAGCTATTTCGGGTTCGGTCTGAGCGGCTGTCCATGCACTTCCACCGAGGCGATAAACGTAAGTGGAGGCGACGATCTCTCCGTTAATTATCATTTCGCGTACACGGCCAAGAGCAAATGGTCCGGTAGTTTGGCCATTGACTGCAACATAGAAAGAAGCAGCCGATGGAGGCGGTGGCACAGGAGCGCTTTGACCAGCAATACCACTTTGCTGCATCGCATCGGAGATCATCTGACCCATTTGCTGGCCAACCCCCATTCCCATACCAATGCCCATAAAGTTGCCGGCACCTTCGTTTCCGGCAGCCGTTTGGGCTATGTCGATTTGTTTTTGCTGGATATAATTGACACCAAGTTGCTTAAGGCGTGCATTCTCGGCAACGCCGTCCATTACCTTCTGATAGCCGGGGTCGTTTTCGTCAATGCTGATGTCTTCTATGTTGAAGTTGAGCAGTTCTATCCCATATTCATCGAATGATTCCTGAATATCGTGAGCTATGAAACGGCCTAACTTGCGATATTCCGTACCAAGATCATTGATATTCATACCCTGCTCCTTCAGATATCGGGCAGTTGCGACTTTTACGCCTTCAATAACGTCAGAGCGGAACTGTTGCTCAATAACACGAGTGTCGGAGAGTTTCATAGTACCGACAAGCTTCTTTAAGAACAGCGCTCCGTCGTTAATCCTTACACCATATTGGCCGCGTGATGCTACCTTAACGGGGATTTGGAAGTATGGGTCAATAATTCTCATACCGCCAGTACCCCACAGTATGTTACGCTTTTCGAGTTTGCTAACAAACCAAACCTCGGCCAAGAATGTTGTCTGACCTCCAGATGGTAGATTTACAATCTTGTTGAGTATAGGAAGATTCTGTGTGGAAAGGACGTGCCGCCCGGCTATGAATTTATCGCAAAGCACTCCGTTTTTGAAGAAGTATGCTTCCTGACTTTCACGGACTGTCAGAACGCATCCGAGAGTGATGCCATTATTGGGATATTTATAAACCAGTTCGGTTGCGTCACTTTGGTCCCAAAAGATTGAATCCAAGGCTGGGGCAAAGATGTGTTTGGACTTCTTTGCCTTTTGAGTTGCAGTGTGTTCAACAGGAGCGACGACAGGCGATTCGCCGCATATAGGACATATCTGCGAATTTGCCGGGATAATCTCATTACAAACCTCACAGACCATTACACAGGTATCTGCGTCGGGTTGTGCCTCTCCGCAGATAGGACATGTAGTCGCGTTCAGTTCAATTTCCTCGCCGCAATAGGGGCATGTCTTGCTATCGGTCATATATCACCTCCAATAATCTTTTCTATAGCGTTGAAATTAACTCTGCCAACTCTCCCGACATGAATTTTGTCCCCCATATATAGTGGACATATTCCCCGCCGAAATCACTTGCTGAGGGTTCGTTGCCATTTTCAATAAACTGCGACAATTGCAGCCAAGTAACACTACCGTCATTGAGAGCCCTCATAAATTTTCCGACTGCGTTTTCATCGTTGCAATAGATGTAATGGGCGTCTCTACTTGTTTTAGGCAACATGTCCATTAATTCTTCGCCGAGTAGCTCCGGTGACTGCCCATTATCTACCATCTCTTGAGTACAAATAATCGGGAAGGACATTCCAGCCACCGCCGTTAATTCTTTTAACATACCGCTTTTATCTCGAAACCCGAATCTAAACCCCATTGATGGATTATAAGAAACTTCAAGAGCCCCATATTCCGCGTTTGAGAATGTAGTTTGAATAGAGGCTACGCCATCAATGGCAATCTTATCCCATTTAGCAGTTTGTACCGGGACTTCGTCTCCCGTCATCATTGATGTTACGGTCTCAGTGCCGACATCAGGCTTGTCATCTTTCCCATCCTGAGAAGATTTGCAAGCGGTTCCCAGCAGTAATGGGATTACTAAGAACAATAATCTATTCATTGTATAGGTGTTTATAATCTTCAAAATACTTGTTAACTCGCTCTATTGAGTCGGCTAATTCACAGGTATAACCGCCCAAACGAAATGCCGGATCCGGTTGATAATGCAGGAAAATCGAATAAATGTCTCCTGCCCGTGCCATTAAAGCCTGAATGGAATCAGCCCGCCCCGAATCTGTGCCATTGTTCAAATCCTCTGAATAATCTGACCATGCGTCTCGCATGGCTTGGTATTTTGTGTCCAAAGTATTGTTATGGTATAATTGGCCAAGTTTTACATGAGCGGCATCCATGCCATTTTTATAGTGGCTCGCAAGGTCTCTCGCAGCCCCGGAGACATTTCCACTTTGCGACAACGACAGATAGAAATACTTTGCATTTTCCATCCAGGCATCTTTCTGATACAAGGGAGTGTCCTTGGCAATACCTGTTGATAAATTCTCAGAAGAAGGGAGGGAAGCTTCAACTTTTTTTGCATGCGACAAAATTAAATCGTCATAAGTCTGACAAGCCGCATCAAATGCCGAATTTTCTTGATTCAGTAAATCGGTTACTGCGGATAGGCATGCAGCTTCGGCTTCTGTAAATTTCTCATCCTTACTCTTACAGCCCACCAGAATACTTATGCAGGCAAGCGACATCAGGAGTTTTGTAAATATTAGTCTGATTGACATATACGGGGATGCATGTGCCTCCTGACTCCCTAATTCGGCGGTTATGTTTGGGTAAAAGAAAAGAGGGGAATTCATCGCGCCTCTATCATAGTCATATCAGGCTCGCCAAAGCCTACACACTGAATGATATATGAGGGTAGAATAAACTGCCCCTCTGGTTTTGTCTATGCTAAAATACGGCTACTATAGCCGCATATATAGATGCGACAAAAACAGAAAGAGCGCCTAATCTCGCTCTGTCTCAGTGTGTTATGTGAATTGGCGATTCGATATGACTGAGAAAGAAAGCTTGACACTTTTCTTATCCGATGGTATTTCTCCTCCATCGGATATCGCAAAGATAATCAATTTTTTTAGATTAGACGCTCTTAAAAGCAATTTATTCTACAAAAGTAAGAGTTTGACAGGGATTGACGTGGTAATAAAATGAGCACACCCATCTTCTCTGACTCAAAATTATACAAAACTCCGGTATGAGCCTGCCAATCCCTTGTTAATATGATAAACAAACAATTACCAGACAACACTGCGCTCCAGGAGCATAGTGCTGTCTTTCCGATGGCTACTTCGGGAGTCATGAAGTCAGGAACAACTATGAGTATTCCTGCAAACGTAGCCAAATATGGAGATTCTTCTTTACCCTTCTCCGGGATAATTTATCGAAGATGGCTCGACAAACCGGATTGCGATGACAATGGCAAGTCATATATCGGGGAAACAATGGATGAGGCAACAAGGAACAGTTCATGGAGAAAGCCGAATAGTAAGGAATATGCAGGAAGCAAGATTGTGTCAGCCAGAGATGAATATGGATTGGCCTGTTGGGGGTATGAAGTGCTTGAGGTTGTCTATGCCGGTTCTGAAAATGAGCTGAAACTGTTGCTGTATGAGCGCGAAACCTTCTATATTGCGAAATTTGATTCTTACGATAACGGGTTCAACAGCAATCGGGGAGGCACCGGCAACAAGGGCGTCGTTTTTGATGATGCCCGACGGAAACAGAACGGGGATAATCGTCGTGGAAAACCTCAATCGGCAGCGACAAAGGACATCCTCAGACAGAAAAGTACCGGCAGAAAAAAGTCAGTCGATGAACGCGCCAAAATCTCGAAAGGCAATAAAGGGAAGAAGCGAACTGACGAAATGCGCATGGCACAGAGCCAACGTATGAAGGGTAATGAGCCAAAAGCCGCCACGCTTGGTGCTAAGAAGTGGCGCGAGAAAAACGGCGGTGGCTCGTGGAAAGGGAAGAAAATACCGGTCACGGCTATGACCAAGAGGAATGAAACCAGGCGTAAGACAAGTCAACGCATCAGAGTTACTGCCAAAGACGGGAAAGTGGTTTGCTATCTATGTCAGACGGACGCCGCTAAAGCTACCGGGCTGAAAGATGGTAGTGTATACTATGCCCTCAAACGACCAGACGGAATGCACTTCAAATCAAGATATAAGTTCGAAAAGATTTCTGACAGCGAGTTTCAGGCATGGAAAGCCTCAAACTCTAAAAATTGAATACAACCAATAATAATATGCTAATCGAAAACTTATATCAACTTGACTATATGGGTGTGTCAAGTTGGAAATCACCTAATGAAGCTGGCAAAAACAAGCAACATCAGGTCAATGCCCGTATCATTATCCCGGAGAAATATGAGGCAGACATTAAAGCACTCTGCGAGTATTCTAGGATTACAACCTTAAAGGAGGGTATGACCATAAATATTACCCTTCAGGAGATATTAAAGATATGTCCGCGCAAACGTCATCGCATTGACAGCTACAGTACTCTTGTGAGGTATCTGCGCGAGCAGTTGGGCGTGGAATTAGTAATAACATCAAACAAAACTAAAAACAATGGCAAAGAAAACTTATAACCGTCAGTATCTCAAAATGCATTTCGCAACAGGAATATATGTAAGCAATGATGGTGAACACGCCGAAAGAGATTATTTTGACAAAGACTCAATGACCACGAAAGTCCACATTTATACAGTCAATCGGGAAGAGTGTGGCCGCGCATATATCAAGACCGTGAAGTATGGGCGACTATATCTCGATTATTTGGTGAAGACCTGTTTTGGGGGACGCGAGCCACAGGACGGTAAGACTTATTATCCACACCACAAAGATGGAGATATGAGGAACTCGGCAAGCTCAAATCTGGAGTGGAGAGAAGAGACCCCTGCCACAATCGTCGCCCTCGAGAAACTTGAGAGAGAGACTTGGTATAAGAACAGGAAGATAACAACAAACAAGAAGGGCGTTATCAGACAAGGGACGCACGAGCTTCCCATTCAATTCTCCCGCTATGATCCCGATCTTGACTGGACTTATCATTTTGAGAATCCTTGGATAAGATACGAGGAAATGAATCGTTGGGGCGGAACTGACCGGCATGAAATTGACGTGGATAAAGTGTTTGAGGACCTCGGCTTGGTAAAAGGCGATAAGTCACAGTTTGCGAACCCGGTGATTCTTCATATCAACAATGACTATCTGGATTATAGCGGTCACAATCTCGAATGGTGCGATTCTTATGACCAACGCTATCTGGATTTCAAAAAAATCCGGCATGACAGAGTGATGCAGATGGACCACGATACAAATTATCGCCTCACCCCAAGAGAATGGGATGTCGTTTATCATGGCAGAGAGCCTTTTCAGGACTGGACGGATAGACCGGAAAAAGTGCTACGAAGATTTAGTTAACAACCTTTACGCCGGAGAGGGATACCATTCCTTCTCCGGTTTTGACATATGAACCTAATAACAAATATTATATGGAAAGCCCTACAATTAAACGAGTTGTGCGCTTGTCATGGATCCAGGAACAAGCAAGGGAGGAATTTGAAATGCTGAAAAAAGAACCGGAATTAGACCCAACATTCTTTACAGACGATGAACTGGAGCATTATGTGAATTTTCTATTTCACGTTCATGCCGACGAGTGGTTAGTTTTAGACGACGAAAATCATGAAGGAATTATTTAACGTAAACTTTAATTTGGATGGCAGCTTCGAACTGAGTCTTGCCAATGGTTGCATCAATGTGCCCGCCCAGAACGGTTGCTATGTCCTCTCTACGGGATGTGGAACCGGAAAAACGGAATGCTGCAAGTCAATCATTCGCCAACAGCATCATCAAGGCATACTTTACTGCGTTGATACTATCGCTGAATTGGACAAAATGTATAACTGGATATTATCAGAGCAGCAAAGCATCGGTATCACGCCTGACGATTTAATGATAATCTCAAGCGATCCCCGGCATGAAATTTTTCTTAGACAATATCAGAATAACCCGGAAATTCTTATGTCAAAACGAGTCGTCCTCATTACTCATGTTCGTTTCTGGACAGACCTGATCAATTATTTTCTGATATATAACCCCCAATATCAAGTAAATCCCTTTGACGGAGATTTTCAAAGCCTCATGTCGAGGCCGGATTTGAGGAAGTTTGTAATGTTCGATGAGACACCAAAGTTTATACAGCCATTTTTCAAGATTTCAAGAGCTGTACTTCCGGCGTTTGTGGAACAGGATGGATATGGGCAATGGCGATCTCGTCCTACTGCGGAGATGCAACACTACTATCACAACTTTGTAAAGGACGCACCCGGAGACCCGTTTCCCAAAGATAACACGCACATAAACCGAATCAAGAGGGATGTGATAATGAATCTTATCCCTCAATATTGCAGCCAATGGTGTAATTCAACGAATAAGGAATTACGAATAACATTTACGCCGCTACACCTTGCGCGTAATCAGGTCAATACTCGGATAATGGTGTTTGAAGGAGTAGGAAACGTGTTGTTTCAAGGCTCTCAATATTACACATTGCTGGATATTAAGGATAAGTATAATTGCAGAATCCGGTTTGAACAGTTCCCATTTGGGCTGAAACGAAGAGATGACCTTAACGTGGATGCTTTTTCTCAGTTCATATCTTTGCTTATCGGAAGAATAGAATGGAATCAGCAAGTCGGCAAGAAGACTCTTGTGGTAGTATGGAAAAACCAAGGACATAATAGTGCCACGTCTACTGATGCCAAATACTACGAAGAAGTCAAAGGCTATCTTGAGGCAGATGCAAAGTTGTGGAAAGGTATGTACGACGTGATATACTATGGGTCGGCAGAAAGCAAATCGACAAATCAATTCCAGGACTATGGCGAAATCATACTTGCAGGAGATTGGAATCTTACTAACTCGGAGACTAAAAAGTTTAATACACACTATGGGGTAAACATTGATAATACTCATCATAAGTTGTGGGCGTTTATCCAACTACTGTCCAGAATAGGAATACGTTTACATGATGGTCAGGAATATTCTGTGCTTTATTCCTCAGACTTTAATCCGGGATTTATAACTGCACTGGGAAACTATCTCATTAACGATTTAGTGCCAACAAATCAAGACCAGTCAGATTGGTTGTCAGTTCTTTTTGATAGCGCAAATATAAGGTTTAATTTTAGGGATGAAATCAGGCTATTAATACAGTATGATCCAATGATAGCAGAACATCTTATGAGACAAGAAACTTATACCTTCTCAATCTCACTGACTGATTTATTTTCCCTGAAACCAAGAGATCAAAAGAAGTCATACAAATACAAAGCTTTGATTAAGACTCTTAAGAAAATTGGGATTACTATGAATATCATTAGGGCCTAGAATTTAGGATGTGACCTATTTTATATAAGGAATAAGAAAAAAGGACCTAATAGATAAACAATAATCAGACACAGTCTGATAGATGCTCAGAAGCTTAAAGACAGCTTCGAGCATCATAATCGGGAAATCAAAGAGGATATATTCTTTCTCTGAGTAGATAATTCCCTGTAAGAATGGTATTTTCAGACAATCAAACTTTCAGGGATTGATGATATTTTTCAGTCACATGATTTTATTAAGGTTGCACGGAGAATTCACCTCTGTAATCACCTGATACTCTTATATATAGGTGAATCGAACAGCTCTCGTGGTTCGAACAGTCCATTGAGGGGGATTCATCTAAACAAAAACATATTTTCCTGGTAAGGCTTGTCTCTGAAGAAGAAACCAGAACCTTATTGGAGGGGTGGAAACGACGCCAAGTAATTAGTATAGCTTCAGTCTTGCTAACAAAACGCTCACGCCCACCGGAAGGCTAAGATAGATCGAAGAGGTCTGTCGACGGCCTTTCTTTTTCAACCGAAGTCTTTATTAAAACTCAAGTGAAACACATAACATGGGATTGAATTGTACCTAACCTATAGTTGAAGTTTATACTATTTTATTTGTGTTATTGTGTTATGAGACTGGATTTTAGAACTTTATAACTGGAGTTTACTGTTATGTCACAATTTTAACAAGTGTTATTGAAACACATGCAATTCCTGTTATCGGTCTCCATTTGACAAAACGCCACAGCCTTATAAATATAGAAGAACGAAAATTTTAACAACCCAATTAATAACAAATCAAAATGAACAACAGATTAACAAATGCAGTAAATCTTGTGGGGAATGTCTCGCAAGTGATTATCGCCGGTAGCATACTGGCGGAACTCTATTTCAAGATTCGGGAACGTATGAAAACGTCGCCGAATACTAACCCCGATGACGATGGGGATCACTCTCCGTCGTCTCCCCAAATTCCCTTGGCAGCGTGACAAAGAAAAAATCGCTCCAAGTCATCATAATCTTAGGAGAGGTAATAGTGACTCTCCTGAAATCGGCGAAGAAGCTGATTGACCTTAGAAAAATAGCATAACAGCAAATCTCTGGTCAGTCGGCTTCTTCAGTTTTTGTCTAACCCCTAAACAACAGTAATATGCCAAACAACACTTTAACTATGGTACCGAACACCGGTATCATCACAAATCCCGTAGCATGGGAAGTTCGTGAGGCTCTGCATGACCCCTACACGGAGAACCATCCCAACTTTATTGAAGGCCCCTCCCACGAAGTATCAATGGAGGACCTGACCTTCAAGAACATCATTCCCACGTTCTCAGACAACACTCTGACAATATCACATCAGAAGTTCATCGAGACCACCCGCAAGGCCGCCGAGGTAATCTTCGGCCAAGGGAATATCACGCAAGCCGAGACAAGATGCTCCCATCCAATAATCGGCAGAATCCCCTCGGCTCAGCACAAGAAGGCATCCGAGCTTAGAGACGATGAAAAGACAATATTCTATCAACGTCTTGCATGGATAGCCCACATCACGACCCACACATCTTCAATCAATGGCCAAGAGGTGTCACTGACTATCGGTGGCACACGCTCGTACCATGAGGATAAACTCTATGCCCGTCAGAACCCACAGCATTTCAGAGTATTCATCGGCTTTCGTGTCCGCGTCTGCTCTAACATGATGCTCACCTGCGACGGCGTATCTGACAATCTGCTCTGCATGACAGAAATGGATATATTCCAGAAAGCGTTTGAGCTGTTCGGTCGGTTCAACGAAATCAAGGAATCTACCCTCTACAACCTTGAAGCCATGAATAATACATGGCTTTCACAGGAACAGTTCTGCAAGATAATCGGGAGACTCCGCTTATATCAGGCACTCCCGACCCAGCAGCAGAAAGCATTACCACAAATCCTTCTCGGTGATTCGGTGGTAAATGCAGCGACCAAACAGTACATCACCAATCCCAACTTTGGTATGTGCAACGGTGACGGCTCAATCTCATGTTGGCAGCTCATGCAGTTGCTCAACGAGGCAGTGAAGAACAGTTATAGCGACTTGTGGATAGACCGCAACGCCAACTGTACAACATTCGCAACAGGAATAGCTAATGCCATCAACGGCAACGACTCCCACGGTTATAGCTGGTTCCTGAACTAAACAATCAACAAAGGGAGGCTCTACACTATAATAACCCAAAAAGTGTAGGGCCTCTTTTTCATTTGTCAAACCCTTAAAAATCATATAATAATGAGTTCAGAAGATTTCGATTTGGCTCCTATGAATATCGACTTCAAGAGCCACGATGAGAAAGCGGCAGAGAAATTCGGTCTGCTCGCATCTCTCAATCTCAACGACAAGGCAGAATCAAAGAACGGCCTGTCTTACGTATCTTGGGCAAATGCCTGGAAAGCCTTCAAGGAGGTCTATCCTACAGCCTCTTACAAGGTTATCAACAATCCCCAGACCAACCTCCCATATTTCATTGACCCAGTGCTCGGCATAATGGTGTTCACGGAGGTCTCGGCAGATGGTCTAACCTACTCGATGTGGCTACCCGTAATGGATGGAGCCAATAAAGCGATGAAAACTGAATCATATACCTATCAGGTGTGGGACAAGTTCAAAAAGGCGTATGTAGAAAAGAAAGTGGAAGCCGCCACTATGTTCGACATAAACAAGACCCTGATGAGATGTCTCGTCAAGAACTTGAGTATGTTTGGATTAGCACTCTACATCTATGCCGGTGAGGATATGCCGGAAGATGTGGAAGCAATGGACGATGCTCTCGATCAACAGCCCAGAACACGCAAGCGTAAAGCAGGCGATCCTTACGCCGGGATAAAGGCGGCAATCAACGCGACACAATCACCCCAAGAGCTGACTGACCTTTACCGTCAGCATGAGAATGAGGTCAAGGGCAATCCCCAGATACTCGCTCTCTTCAAGACCCGAAAGGAGCAGCTCATAAACGCAGCATAATCAAATGGCTACAAAAAGAATAGAAATCAAGCCGTGTAGCGTGGTCTTCAATCCCGATGACCACACCTACTACCTGCCTGAGAAAGACAAATATCTCTCAGGTATCACAGGGATGCTCGAAAGACAGCTTTTCCCTGACACCTACGCCGGTATTCCCGAAGCCGTAATCAGGCAAGCAGCGGAGTACGGAACAGCTGTCCACGAATCCATAGAAGCATTTGATATGGACTGGACAAACGACGGAACTCAAGAGGTCGCGGATTACATAAGCCTGACTACCGAGAATGGCTTGACCCATGAGACCTCCGAATATCTGATAACCGACGGCGAGAACTATGCCTCGATGATTGATAAGGTATATCGTGTTGATGAAACAACCTTTGACATCGGCGACATAAAGACCTATGGCGTAATGACTGCCGACAAGCGAGAGAAAGCACGTTGGCAACTATCTGTCTATGCTTATCTCTTCGAACTCCAGAACAAGAAGGCAAAAGTTAGACGTATCTTCATCCTTCACATACGCAATAAGCAAAAGAAGGATGGCAACTTCGATCATATCTCTGACTTTATCGAACTGAAAAGAATCCCCTCTGAGATAGTCAAGGAACTACTCTTGGCAGACTCAATGGGAGAACAGTTTAACAATCCCTACGAGATTCCGGAAGATATACTTCAGCAGGAACCACTAATTCGTAAGCTAATTCAGGCTAAACAAGATGCTGAAACTCGACTCAACAGCATCAAGGCCAGAATACTCTCGCTAATGGAAGCAAACGACGTAAAGTCCTGGGCGACGGAGACAATGCGTATAACAAGGAAACTACCGACAACACGAAGCTCTTTCTCATTGGCAGACTTCAAAGAGGCTCATTCAGACATCGACATTGAGCCATTTATGAGAACGTCAACAATAGCAGGGAGTCTCACAATCTCTGTATCGGCTTGAAACATAGCCAACACCTTTCGAAGAGGGAGGCAAGTCATCTTATCCGGTGGCCTGTCTCCCTTTTTCTATTTTGTAAAATTCTAAAAACCATAAATATGTTACTTTTTAATATCCGGGACTATGAGGACTTTAAATATCTCTTTGGTCTCGAAATTCATGGCAATGGTGTGAAGAGCAGAAAAAATAAAATATTGCTCCAACACCTAAAGAATCCCGCACTGATACGTTGGTGCCGGAATAACAACGACTGGTCATTACTTCATATCAGAAGTATGGCAGAACTCAAACATCTGGTATTGTCATATATCAGAGAAACCGGAAAGGCTGACATCAATCTCCCCAATAAGGTAATACTAATCGGCAACACTTATTGGAGCAGCCAATATCGTACAGACCACATGGAAGGTCTCTGCGAGGACTTTGACAAAAAGGCTGTCCGTTATGTCAACACCAAGACAGAACACGTCTACAAGATGAAAGCCGGGAAATTCTTTACCGCCATCATCAAGGAAACAGAGTTAGGGCAGATTTTCTCTGAGCAGGTGGTAAACTGGCTGTCAGAGGAGTTTACTCAAGACTGGCAGACATATACCTACGGCCAGACACCTAATGTCGAGCTTCATGTGGATGATAACTTTGAACTCATCTACGACAAACACGCTTGCCGTGATTTCAATGGCTGTAGCTGCATGGTAGGTAGAGACAGACACTCATTCTACGAAGATGCGGTAGATGCAAAAGCCGCATATCTTCTGGATTGTGATGGCTATGTGCTTGCACGCGCCATAATATTCACCGATGTCAAGGACGAAAATGAGAACAAATGGAGACTACTCGAAAGACAGTACTCCAAAGAATCCAATGAAGTTTTGAAAAGGCTTCTGGTTGATCTCTGCATCAAAGGAGGTCATATAGACGGATACAAGCAGGTTGGAGCAGGTTGCTGTGAATCTCGTGCCTTTGTCGCCAATGATGGTTCCTCTCTCGCAGACATGAAGTTCTCAATTCGCTGTGAACTTGAAATGTATGATACTCTCAGCTATCAGGACTCTTTCAAGTTCTACGACTACGACTATAATACCGCATACAATTATGCAGATTCCTCATACGATTACTGTCTCGACACAACGGATGTAAATCTTGATGGAGAAGAGGAAGATGAGCAGGAATATGACGAATATCACGACTACAACTGCGATGAAGTGCGGGTATGCTATTATCATGGTGAAGAGATAAATGTTGATGTGGATAATCTTGAGGACTTCATCTATGTTGA
Organism: Prevotella sp.; assembly: GCA_051869575.1. Lineage (GTDB taxonomy): Bacteria > Bacteroidota > Bacteroidia > Bacteroidales > Bacteroidaceae > Prevotella. The sequence goes on from JBJEAY010000003.1 coordinate 16,769, forward strand.
AAGCGAAGGAGAATACCACCACAAAGACGACGTAACCCGGTGCGATGCCTGTGGCGAATGGCTCGTAAAAGAAGATGCCACCTACAACTCTGATGCCGAGGCCTACTTCTGCGATGACCAATGTGAGGCCAAGTACATCAAGGAGAACTTCTACTACTCTGAATATGACGATGACTACTTCCACAACAAGGACGACATCACCTCGATTCAGACATGGGACGAAGAAACCCAATCCTACAAACAAATATCAATCAGCTGCCTCTCCAGAGGCTACCTTATCAGAGAAGGGAAAGCCTTTGGTGCCGGTGATACATGGTTCACCACGGCGGCATAACACTCAACAGAACAATGAACAAAACAATAGACTGGCGACTGCTCAAAAAGCTATACGCCATACACTCACCGTCAGGAAAGGAGGACAAAATGATAGCATTCCTCGTTTCCTGCCTCAAATCCTTGCCCGGTGTAAAGCTAGGTAAGGATACCTATGGCAATCTATATGTATGGAAAGGTGAATCAGAATCCTATCCCTGCATCGTAGCTCATCTGGATCAGGTGCAGCATACACATCCCCGTGATTTCCGGGCCATCGAGACCCGTGACATCATATTCGGGTATTCGGCAAAGGAACATTCAATCTGCGGACTCGGGGCAGATGATAAGAACGGAATTATCATCGCCCTTGAAGCCATCAGGAGGTACGACCACATGAAAGTCGTTTTTTTCAAGGAGGAAGAGACCGGCTGCCATGGCTCATCCCACGCCGAAATGCGGTTCTTTGATGATTGCAGATTTGTAATCCAATGCGACCGTCGAGGCAACTCCGACCTTATCACGAACATTGGCTGCACCGACCTTTGCAGTGAGAAATTCATCCAAGATATAGACCCTGAACACTGGGGCTATAAGGAGGAACAAGGAATGATGACAGATGTGGAGACCCTTAAAGAAAAAGGCCTCTCTGTATCAGCAATCAACATAAGCTGTGGTTATTACAATCCTCACACAGACGAGGAAATCACAGTGAAGCGCGACCTTGAAAAGTGCTGGCGGTTCGTTCAGCACATTATCGAGGACTGTACCGAGACCTATCCCCACGAAGTCGGTGAAAATGGATACTTCACCAATGACTATCTGTGGGATCTGGAGGATGAAATCTACTCTATCCTCCAACAAGACCCGACCTTGACCGGTGCGGATCTATACGATATGTACCAGACGAACTTCCCGATGCTATCCTACGGCGACTTTGAAAGAATCGTCGACGAATTCCATCTAATGTACGACTGTTATGATGAAGATACAACAAACCAAACTTTCAAACCAGATGAAAAAGGAATCAACAAAGAAGACCTCATCTTCTAAGCTCATCATCGAGCATCGTGGCCCCTCTATCTTTGAGGTGGCCAATCAGGTGCATCATATAGTGGCTCGCTATTGTGACTACTGCGGACGACCGATGACACCCTCCGACGTTAACGACTTCGGTTCTCTCTGTAAAACCTGTTATACCCGTGAATATTATGGACATTAACAAAATCATCTTTTCCCGGACAGCACCGGCCAGGAAAGTGGAGATAGTAAAAACTCTCACCCTCCCCGAACTTCTGTCAATCACTCCGGAGGCCATCGTAAGAATGGTAAAGGAGACAGGTTCCCGACTATACAAGAGCAGAGACAAAGAACTCCGCATCCCCTACGAGGGAAGAACCGGAAATGATTGGAACTCTGAGGTCGAAGGAGTAAGGAACTTCAAAGGGACTCCCATGCTTGATATATACATCCAGTATGAGAATACAGACACCTCTACAAGTGTACACCTCAATGACTTCCTGAACAAAGGAGATTATCGAGGCAGTATCACCAGAGATGACATGCGTGGCAATCCCAGGAGCTACTATTTCACATACTCTGAAGCTGACAAAGCCCGATTCGTAAGACAACTGCTTCTGGTATATCTCAACCGAAAATATAAGGATAAGTTGAGTTAATAACCTACTACAACCCGAAGAAAGGGAGAATCGAATAACAACGGTTCTCTCTTCTTTTTGTGTTCAAATTGCCGATGTGTTCAAATAAATCTATAACTCCATTTGAATACGGCCAGACAACGTAACCATAAAATACAAAGATTAAAATGAAAACGAAACAAGCAATAATCTACGCCCGCGTGTCAAGTGTGGGCGACAGACAGAACACTGACCGCCAGATTTCAGACCTCCGCAGATATGCAGAATACTCAAATCTCACAATAGTCAAGATATTTGAGGAACATATATCCGGAGCAAAACGGAATACTGAGCGACCTGTATTATTGGAGGCTATCAGTTATGCCAAATCCAACAATATCACACAAATCCTGATTTCAGAACTCTCCCGACTTGGCAGAAACGCCTTTGAGGTATTATCAACCGTCAAGGAGATGATCGACGCAGGAATCAACATCTACTTCCAGAAAGAGCAATTCACCCTGCTCGACGATGAAGGCAAACCAAGCATATTCGCCCCGGTGATGATTGCGACACTCTCCACCTGTGCCCAACTCGAAAGAGATAACATCAAATTTCGACTTAACTCCGGCAGGGCTAACTATATCGCCAAAGGAGGAAAGCTTGGGAGAAAGAAAGGCTCAATCAAATCAGAGGAAGTCTTACGCGAACAAAAACTGGATAGTTGCGTATATTATTTAATGTGATTGTATGTTATGCTTAAATAACATATAAACTTGGTTATATAGTTAATATGTAGGTTATTAAGTTTAATATCGGCGTTTTGTGACAGTAATAGAGAGTAACAGTAAAAATCATAAAATAACAGCGTTTGTG
>JBJEAY010000004.1:0-3858 GCA_051869575.1 Prevotella sp.
ATAATTTTGCGGCGTTTATAATATATTACTATCGCATAATTATAGTTTAATATGAGAAAAATATCAAAATTACTGGCAGTGACATCTGTCATCTGCATGCTTGCCGGATGTTCCGGTACAAAGGACGTGGCATATTTCCAGAATGCCGAAAGCGTTGACCTCACAGCATCCAAGATGCTTTATGACGCCCGAATCATGCCCAAGGATGTGCTTACCATCACAGTGAGCACTACCGACGAGGACGGTGCAGCTGCAATCCCGTTCAACATGACTGTGCCAACGGCAATGACCCAAGGACAGCGTTCGGCAACTACCCAGGCCATGTTGCAAAGTTATCTTGTGGATAACGACGGATGCATCGAGTTTCCGAAGATCGGTACGGTGAAGCTTGGCGGACTGACCAAGTCGGAGGCTGAGAAACTTATCTGCGACAAGATTATGCCTTATATGCAGAAAAATGCAGATAAGCCTATCGTGACGGTGAGGATGAGCAACTACAAGATTGCGGTGTTGGGTGAAGTCACCACACCAGGTATGTACACAGTGGCTAATGAGAAGATTACGATTCTTGAGGCTCTTGCCCAGGCAGGCGACTTGACAATCTACGGTGTGAGAAACAATGTGCAACTCATACGTGAGGATGCCGACGGAAAGAAGTCGATACACATTCTCAACCTCAATGACGCCAACCTCATCAATTCACCTTATTATTATTTGCAGCAGAACGACATCGTGTATGTTGTGCCCAACAAGGTGAAGGCGCAGAACTCAAGTGTGGGTAGTATGACCACCCTGTGGTTCTCGGCTACATCTATTCTTATCTCACTTACATCACTGCTCTACAATATCTTGAATTAGGATATTTCGCAAGGGATCCATATCCAGAATGTGGACCCCTTGCCTTCTTCTGACTCCACTCCTATTTTTCCATCACATTTTGCCACTATCGCCTTGCATATACTCAAGCCGATACCGGCACCCTGGATATATTCGTTCACCTTGAAGAAACGTTCGAAGATCTTTTCGCACTTATCCTTGGGGATACCGCTACCGGTGTCCTCGCAATAGATGTACAAACCATTGCCCTCGATACGATAGCCCAATTTGATATGGCCCTCATGGGTATATTTCACGGCATTTGTGAGGAAATTGGTGATAATCTGACTTATGCGACCATTATCGATGGTGACGAAGAGGGAATCGTAGGGATTATCTACAATGAACTTTACGGATGGTTCGCTGACACGCTGTTCGAGCGACTTGCAGAGAAGTGAGAATTCCTCGGCGAAGTTGCACCGCTCGGGATTGAGAGTCAGTCCGCTTGAGTCCAGTTCCGACAACACAAGTATGTCGTTGATTATCTGCAACAGGTTATTGCAGTTGTTATGGATAATCTTCAACAGCTCTTCCCTTTCCTCCGGTGAATCTATCGTCTGCATGATATCGCAGAATCCCACGATGGCATTCAGAGGTGTGCGTATCTCGTGACTCATATTGGCAAGGAATGTGCTTTTCAGCCTACTTGAGTCGTTGGCACGCTCTTTCTCCTTCTGCATCTTTATCTGCGTTTCCATTAGGTCGTTGACATTGTGTATCAGTCCGAAACTGCCGGTGATGTTGCCATTGTCATCGTATTCGGGAATACTGTTGATAGTGTACCAATACATAGTGTCGGTGCGTTTCTCATATATGCGAATGGTGGCATTGTGGGATTGTCCGCCATTCTTTCTTGGGTCGATGAGCTTGATTGCATCGTCTCTGTCGGCTTCGTCAATGCCGCTGAGGAATTCTTCGAATGTGTATTTCATGTCGAAGGTGTGGAGGTCGCGGTAGAGGCGGATGCTGTTGCTCTTTATGTTCGACTTCCACACTCTCATCAGGCTTCCCTTGAGCAGATAGCGCAATTCGTTCTCATATTGCATCATCTGTTCGCTCACCTGTCGCACCTTCTCGTCGTTGAGTCGGCTTTGGCGGTACATCTCACGCTCGTCGCTTTTGTCGCGGGCGGTAATCATGCGGTAGATAATGTTGCCGTTGTCGTCCTTGATGGGGCGCATTCGTATCTCGACGAAGTTGGGCATGCCATCGTTGGTGGTGTCGGAATATGTGCAGAAGAAGAGGTTCTCCTTTGTGGTGCGGTCGATGATTCCGGCAAAAGCGGGGAAGTCGTATATCGAGGTAGAGGCAAAGATGTCGGTGTTGTGGTTCAGGTTCTTGAATATGTCGCGCATCACCTGGTTGGCCTCAATAAAGTGTCCATCGCTGTCATATAGCGCAAGTCCCACGATAGGCATCTCGAATATGTGCTTGTATATCTCCGAAGTCTGGCGGTCGATCTGGTCCTGGCGTGTTTCCTCGGTGATGTCAGATATGGTGGTGATTTGCTTCACCACATTGCCGTTCTTGTCGTATTCGGGTAGGGCGGTTGCATATAGTGTATGCCATTCAGGGTTACTCTCGCTGCCCATGTTGTATCTGTAGCTGTATTCCACCCCGTCTTCTTCCTTATTCATCATCTTATGGAATTGCTCCGCCACATTATTAATATCGTCTGGATGTATCCGTAAAATGGACTCATCGACATTAGTACCAGCGTCTGTCAAGAAATTACCGTAAAGGTTGGTTATCCACCTTTTGTTTATGTCGGTTTCGAGCATGTTGATATTGACTGTTTCGAGAGCCTTCTTCATGATGTTGTTGGTCTCGATGGTTGACTGCATGCCAGCCTTGATGCGCCTTGTGACAAAGCGGTTGACAAGGATGATAATGATTATCATGAGCAGCAGTCCGAAAATGGCGAAGAGAATATATGTGAGATTCTTGTTTTTTGTGGTGTTTACCGACAACGACTGCTGGAACATCCTGTCGAGTTGTCCGTTGCGCTGCATTTCAGTCAGTTGGTCGTCGATAAGGTTGATGAGCAGTTTATCGCGACTGCAAAATCTGATAGCTCCTTCGGGGATGTCTATTTCCGATAGTTCCACATTGGTGATATTGAACTTCTTCATTACCGTCTTCAAAGTCGTCTCTCCGCAAATCATATATTGATAGTCGCCTGTGGCAATGCCTAAGAGTCCTTGCTTCACGGTGCGGAACATCATTTGTTCGGGGCGGATAAGATGGTTGCCTATCACGTATTCCGAACAATAGTTGCCCTCCTTGAATATCACGATGTCGTTATGCCTCAGTTCGTTGAGCTTCTTTATGGGAGTCTTGCCCTTGGGATAGGCTATCATTATTTTGTATGACGACAACTTGTTCTTGGTGTAATAGACTCCTGGAATTTGATTTGTGGGAGCCTTTACAATGAGGTCGGCATTGTTGGTGTCGAATGTCTCATTCACCTCGGTGCGAGTGGTCATACTGATGGTGTAGGGTATGCTCAGGGTGCTTAATATCTTCGTTGCCACCTTGATGTCGAATCCTTCAGGTTGTCCCGATTCATTGCGGTATTCAAAGGGATAGAACTCGTTTTCGCACACCATTCTCAGTGGCGATTCGTTAGTGTATTTTGCCTTAGCCTGACCAGACATGGTCATTGCCGTGAACAGGCAGGCTAATGTCATCAGCACTTTGGCGATATAACTTGTTGCGGTATGTTGTAGTCCTTTGCTCATATTTTGTAGTGATATTGTATTCTCGTTATTTGAAAAGGTCGCTATTGGCAAGCAGGTTGTTGATTTCTTCCTCCGACATGTTGGCAAGCATGTCGCTATTAGCGAGCAAGTCGCTATTGGCAAGCAAGTTGTTGTCGATAATCGAGGTGTTGTCGGGTGTGGCGGCAGGCTCCTCTTGCTTGGGCATGTCAACTATCTTGCATGGGAAGGATATCCAGATTGTGGAGCCCTTGCCCAATTC
>JBJEAY010000005.1:0-19564 GCA_051869575.1 Prevotella sp.
GTTGACTTCAAGCATACCCAAAATGGGTATTTTCAGATATGCTGCGAGAACGTTGTCTTCATCAATAGTAGCATAGAGATTGATGGGGACATTGAGATCCATGCCCAGCGCATTAATCTTAATGGTTTGGTTGGTAGTGAGGATAATTTCGTTATCCTCGACTTTGCCGTCAACATCCTTAATGTCGATATTTTCAATAGTCGTAGGCGAGCCTGAAAGTGTAACTGTCAGAGTGTGAAGTATGACTTCATATTTACCATTTTCCTGCTTATTGACGGATAGCACGGCCTCTGTAGGGTCGCATGGTGTGTCGTTGGATGTGATAGCAAGGTGACAGTTGTAATCCTCTGCCATTGCTGACAGCGACATAAGTGCTGCTGCAAATAAAGTAAAAATTTTCTTCATGATAAATTATCCTTTCTTTTATAAAAATGTTGAGTAAGTATTATTTTAATTTATACGTTAATCCGATGGTGCCGTAGATGGGGTAGAGGGTTTGCTCGATGGTCTTGAACGAGCTCTTGAAGGCTCCGTTGAGTCCCCATGTGATGTCGGCATACACACCGATGCGCTTGCCGATGCGATAGTCGGCTCCCAAGGCTATGCCCACGTGGCATTTGCGCATGTCGTCGCTGAAGTCGTAGGTGGGACTGTCATTGCCCTCGGGACCCATATCCACCTTGTCGCCAGTGGGATTGCCGGTGCGCAGATAGCCGTCATAAACATGACCTTTGAACGAGCGTGTGGCAACGTAGGATACGTAAGGGCCGCACTTGATAAGCCAGCGGTTGGCATGGAATGTGGCCATCACGGGCACGGTGAGCATCCACAGGTTGCACTCGGTGACGAGGCGTCCGGTGTACATTCCCTCAAGTTGGTTGCCTCCTTGAACCATCTCCATGTGATAGTTCTTCACCGTGGCATCGATTTTCATTCCCTTGTTCTCAAGCCGCACGCCAGCTGCGAGTCCCCATTTGCCCCAAAGGTCTTTCTGGGCGTCGAATCCGAGGGAGATGTTGGGTTGGAAATCGTAGCTGTTGAGCTTGCGGATGGTGGCGGGCATGCCCACGGGAGCCGTGCCGCCGATGTTGTAGCCGATGCGGAACGTGTAGTTGAGACTGTCGGGGAGGCTTATTCCCCACGTCGATATGGCGAAGGCAAGCAATGCTGCCAGAGTGATAAGCTTTTTCATTCACATATAATTTTTACGTTATCAATACATAGGGTGCTTCCAGGAGCTCCCTCATAATATGCGCCGTCAGTGCTTGAAGTGAAAACCACAGTGAGGCTGTAACCTTGCTTGGCAAGAATATCATAGTCGATATCCTCGCTGTAGTTGAAGGTCATTTCAAACGGAGTCCAAGTGTCAGTCTCAGGCACAGTGGGCATTTCGGCATATCCAATGATGTTGGGATTGGTTTTGCAGTCCTCCCCAAAAAGGATTACCTCGTCGCCCGATTTATCACGATTGCGATAGAATGAGGCATAGATGGCTGCACGGTCTTTGATTTCGGGATGCTTTTCGATGGTCTCATCCCTGTATCTCCAAAACACTTCGCCAGCCTTGTATTTATACATACCAGTGACCTTCAATGGTTTGCGGTCGAACGGACGTCCCATGCGAGTGGTATGAAGTGTGTTTTTCAGTGCCTGCGACACATCGAACTCGCCAATGAAGAAATTTCCGGCGGCAAGCGGACGCTGAACCAACTCGCCCCAAGCCCCGGTGCTGCATGTCGTGAGACGTACTCCCCTGCCCGAATAACCTGTATCAGACACGGACGGGTAATTATCCACTGGCGACTTGACGTTGCTGAGCGCATATCCCGAGTTGGCATTGGCAAACACCTCAATCTTGGCGGTAGTGTTGTTGCCAGTCTCGCATTGCTCATACCACTTGTTGTAGGTGGCCTTTGACACGTCGGTATATACGATGTAGTCCTCAAATTCGTATTCGAGAGGAATCTTGGGTAGAGAGAAACTAACGTAATAGTCACGACTCCATTTGCCGTCTTCGGAGGTGACTGTGTATTTCACAGGACCGCGCGAGAAATCTTGGGTACTTCCGTTGGAGGGGGTGATTGTAGCTCCAGGGGTCAATTCGAACATAGGCGCAAGGGCTGTAATGTCGGAGTCGGGCTTTACGGCAAATATGATATTGGCATCGGAGTAAAGAACGTTCTTAGCTGTATCTGATACATTGAAGAACAACCTTTCCCAGTTGTCGATATGCACCCATGCCTTGGTGATGTCACATTCGGCGTTGGGGGCTTCGTCCTTGAAGCAGGATGTGAGCGAGAGTGCCGCCAAGCCGAATAAAAGAAGTTGTCTTATCCTCATCTTTTTTATTTTTTATACTGAAATTCAGCGGCAAAATTACAAAAAAACTTTCAATCTATCGACTATTTAGCCAATAAATTGAAAGTTTTTAGGTGTTTTTGAATAATTTATTCTACCTTTAGGAATATTTATACCAATATCACGGTTACTCCGCGGGCAGCCTGCGCACCCATGACGAGAGCCTGGGCGATGTCGGCAGTTTTGGATGGACCGCTGATGAATGTGCCGTAGCCGTAGTCGTTCATCTCGATGAGGCGGTAGGCCTCGTGCATGTTATCGACGATCTTGGTGTGGTCGAGGATGATGACGAGATATTCGGAGATGAAGCATACGGCCTTCTCCTTCATGGTTTGGGGTATCCAGATGCAGCCGTTCTCAGCCACTCCGAGTATGCCACGGATGACGCCCACGTCGGTGCCGTTGAGCTCCTTGGCCTCCTCCACGGTGTCGGGGTTGCGGTTGGCGATGGTTATCTCGGGCAGGTTGGACGAGATGACCTTTGCCTCGGGATAAGCGCGACGGATGAGGGCGTTGAGGTCGTCGTCGGGCTTTGCCTGGATGACCTTGCCGCCAACGGTCTCGCTCATGCTGATAAACTGTTTGAGGCTGTCCTCGTATTTTGTTGCCTTGATGTCGTCGAGTGACGGCATGTCATACGTCTCGCGTATATTGCCTCTTATCTTTGATAATAATTCTTCCTTGTTCATAATCTTTCTTTTTTACACTTTACCGTTTTTCCACATACTCTCGAATGACTGCTTGGCAAACTCCGGCAGTTCGCGACCCTTGCCCCAGGCATTCAGACCGTTGTACTTGGCGAAGCGGGGGAGGGCATTGACGATGGGCGCAAACTTGAGTGCAGTGGAGAAGAGGGCGGGGCGGTCGAAGATGAACTTCATGCCCTCGCTCATCATCTTCTTCATGCGGTTGGCCTTGCCGAGCTTCTCTAATTCCTGACGCCACAGGTAGATCTGTTCGGAGAGGTTGACCTTGGCAGGACACACGTTGTCGCACGAGCAGCAGAGCGAGCATGCGCTCACATTGTCGTGATAGGTGTAGCGGTCGCGCATCATGCCGAGGTTGATGCCGATAGGTCCGGGGATGAAATATGTGTAGGAATATCCGCCCGAGCGACGATACACCGGACAGGTGTTCATGCACGAACCGCAACGGATGCACTTCAGTGTCTGCCAGTGCTCCTTGGAGGCTATGATGTCGCTGCGTCCGTTATCCACGAGGATGATGTGCATCTCGGCACCCGGGCGAGCCTTGCGGAAATGCGAGGTGTAGGTGGTGGTGGGCTGACCCGTGGCACTGCGGCAGAGCAGGCGCTGGAAGACGGCAAGCGAGTCGTAGTCGGGGATGACCTTCTCCAAGCCGATGGCGGCAATGTGGAGCTTGGGCATGGAGGTTGACATGTCGGCATTGCCCTCGTTGGTGCATACGACGATGTCGCCAGTGGAAGCCACTCCGAAGTTGGCTCCCGTCATGCCGGCGTCGGCTGTGATAAACTCGTTGCGCAGGCTGAGGCGTGCCTGATAGGTGAGATAGGTGGGGTCGTAGTTGCCCTTCTCGCTGCCCAACTCCTTCTCGAAGAGCTGTCCCACCTCCTCCTGAGTGATATGTATGGCAGGCATCACGATATGGCTCGGTTTGGAGTGCATCAGCTGGATGATGCGCTCGCCAAGGTCGGTCTCCACCACCTCTATGCCATGCTTTTCGAGATAGGGGTTCATCTCGCATTCCTCGGTGAGCATCGACTTGCTCTTCACCATCTTCTTTACGTCGTGCTTCTGAAGTATGTCGAGAACAATCTCGTTAAACTCGCGCGCGTTCTTCGCCCAATGCACGATTACCCCGTTGCGGGTGGCATTGTCGGCAAACATCTCGAGGTATTTGTCCATGTGGGTGATGGTGTGGCGCTTGATGAGGTCGGCCTTCTCGCGTAGCTGTTCCCATTCGTCAACACCCATCGCCATATTGTCTCTCTTGGCTCTCACCGACCAGAAGGTGGCGTCGTGCCATTTCGCCTTGTCGGCATTCTTGAGGAACGCCTCGGCGGCTTTGCTGTGTAATGTGCTCATAATCTTAAAGTCCTGCTGAAAGAATCTGTACTACGTGAATAAACTTGATGGGCTTGCCAGTGCGCTTGGCTATGCCCTGCATGTGCATGAGGCACGACGAGTCGGGACCGGTGATATACTCGGCTCCCGTGGCCATGTGACGCTCAATCTTGTCGGTGCCCATCTGAACCGACACGTCGGGTTCCTCGACAGAGAACATACCGCCAAAACCGCAGCACTCGTCCACGCGCTCGGGCTCCTTGACGGTGATGCCATCTACCATGGCGAGCAGGTCCTTAATTTTGGAAAAACGGGGCTCATGGCGCTCGCTCGGGGAGGAGAGACCCAACTCGCGCACTCCGTGGCAGGAGTTGTGCACGCTCACCACATGGGGGAACTTGCCGGGGATAGTTGTCGGTTTGACAACATCATGGATAAACTCTACGACATCCATGATTTTCTTGGATGTCATACATTCATGTTCGCCTTGAAGCAGTCGGGGGTAGTTGATCTTGACGAATGCCGCACAGCTTGCCGACGGGGCGACGACATAGTCGAAGGGCGCGAAGAGGCTGTCGAGATGTTCGGCCTCGGATTTTGCCATTCGCTCGAATCCCGCATTGGCCATCGGTTGGCCGCAGCACGTCTGGTTGAGTGGATAATCCACATCCACCCCCAAGTGTTTCAACAATTTGTAGGTTGCCACGCCCACCTCAGGATATATGGCGTTGACGTAGCAAGGAATAAACAATCCAACTTTCATATCTTTAATTCTTTAATTTTTTAATTCTTTAATTTTTTAATTCTTTAATTATGAAGCACAAGGTGCTTCATCCCATGCCCTCCCCATGAGTTGGTGCCGGCATATTGGAATCCCACCTTATTATATAATGCCTCGGCACGGGGATTGCCCACATCCACGAGGAGACCAGTGGAGGGAAGACCGAGAGCCCGGCTCTTGTCGATGGAGGCACGGAGCAGGAGCGAGGCAATGCCTCGACCGCGATAGGCAGGATCGACGGCAAGGGAGTCGAGATATAGCTCGCCCGCCTGGGTCTCGTCGGGGATACCACTATGATCCATGCCCCATTCCTGCTTGGCTGCCTCGATGAAGGGCTGGCGCAACGAGTGGAGCAAGCCGCCGTCATAGCTGACGCAGATGCCGACAATGCAACCAGGTGCTGACACACCTGGAACGGTGGCTGACTGCAGAGGGGCGGTTTCTATTGTGGCCACGAGGGTGTTGATGTAACTGTATTGCGTGTCGGAACGGGCCACGAGGGATGTCATCACACGATGGAAGTCGCGGATGTCGTGCCCAGGCCCGCAGAAATGCAGGCAACATTCCTCGGTCATAGCCATGATGATGAGGTCGGCTATGCGCGAAGCCTCGTCGGGGCGAGCCCCTCTGATTGATATATTCTCATTATTCATATCTCTTTTATCTCCTTCTATCTCCTTAATATTTCAAAAATCGCGGCTAAATTACTCAAAAATACTGAAATGGCAAAAGATTTTTCCTTATCAATCATTAAAGTTATTAAAATAAAATGCAAAATGGGGATTATTTGCGGAAAATACTGTAACTTTGCCCCCGAATTTAAATAAAAAAAGGAAGATTATGAACTACAATGATTTTCATTATGGAGCGGTTGCACAAAACCGTGACTTGGAGATGCAGGCTGCATTTCCGGTATTGATGCGCAAGGTATATACATGGATGACACTTGCATTGGTGCTTACAGGACTCACGGCATACGGAGTGGCTACAAGTCCGGGCATATTGATGGCTTTATATTCCAACTCGGCAGTGCTGTGGGGCTTGGTGATTGCCGAATTTGCTCTGGTATTTGGTATCAGTGCCGCCATCAACCGCCTGTCGCTCACTACAGCCACCCTCATGTTTGTGGCTTATTCGGTGATTAACGGAGCCATGCTCTCGTCGATATTCCTGATCTATACGGCTACGTCGATCACGAGTGTGTTCTTCATCACTGCCGCCACATTTGCGGTAATGGCATTGATAGGATATACCACCAAGACCGACCTCACATCGGTGGGCAAACTGCTGTTTATGGCTCTTATCGGACTGGTTATCGCCACCATCGTGAACATGTTCATCGGCAGTAGCGGTCTTACCATGATTTGCAGTTATGTGGGTGTGCTGATATTCGTGGGTCTCACTGCCTACGACTCTCAGAAGATCAAGCAGATGCTGCAGCAGGCTCCCGATGCCGGTGAGGCTTCGCAGAAGCTCGCCCTGCTCGGTGCCCTGTCGCTCTATCTCGACTTCATCAACCTCTTTATCTATCTGCTCCGCATCTTCGGGAACAGAAGGGATTAGGAATAAAAAAATAAGTGTAGATTAAACCTTTAATATATTTAATCGTCCAAATGTCAGATAATGATATTTTGGACGATTAATTTTTTATATTAACTATTTATGAAGAAAGCATTGATGACATTGGTTCTCGTGACATTCGCCCTAATGGTGAAGGCACAGGGAACAATCACAGGAAAGGCAATTGAAGCCGAAAGCGGTGAACCACTACCCTCAGCCACAGTGAAACTGCTGAAGAAGAGGGACAGTACGTTGGTGAAGGGCGTGGTGACCGACTACGACGGTAACTTCCGACTTGCTGCCCCCAACGACGGAAAGTATATTCTGAAAATCTCGTGTGTGGGATTCAAAAACTACTCGAAGGACATCACCGTGAGCGGCAAGAATGTTGCACTCGGAAAGGTGTCGATGAAGACTGATGCCATCATGCTCGAAGGTGCCACGGTGACTGCCAATGCCGCCAAGGTGACATTGAAGGAGGACACCTTTGTATATAATGCCGCCGCATACCGCACTCCCGAAGGCTCGGTGGTGGAGGAACTGGTGAAGCGACTGCCAGGAGCGCAAGTGGATGACGACGGAAAGATTACCATCAACGGCAAGGAGGTGAAGAAAATACTCGTTGACGGTAAGGAATTCATGACCGGCGACACCAAGACTGCTATGAAAAACCTGCCTACATCCGTGATTGAGAAGGTGAAGGCATACGACGAGAAGAGCGACTTGGCGAGAGTGTCGGGAATAGACGATGGTGAGGAGCAGACTGTGCTCGACTTCGGTATCAAGAAGGGAATGAACAAGGGTATGTTCTCGAATATTGATGCTGGAGTGGGTACGGAAGACAGATATTCGTCGAGAGCCATGGGAGCCGTGTTCAACGACAAGATGAGAGTGATGGGATTCTTCAATGCCAACAACACCAACGACATGGGATTCCCAGGCGGTGGAGGCGGCGGACGATTCGGTGGCGCACGCAACGGACTGAATGCCTCGAAGATGGTGGGACTCAACATGAACTATGAGATAAAAGACAAGTTTAAGTTGAATGGTAATGTACGCTGGAACCATAGTGATGGCGATGTATTGTCGCGCAGTGCCACCGAGAACTTCGTGAGTCAGGCAGGTTCGTTCTCCAACTCACTCAGTCAGAACTATAGTCGTAGCGACTCGTGGAACGCCAACATGCGCATCGAGTGGATGCCCGACACGATGACCAATATCCTCTTCCGCCCCACATTCTCATACACCAAGAGCGACGGACTCTCTACATCAGAGTCGGCAACATATAGTTACGATCCGTATCTATATACCGACGACCCCCTGTCGGACGCAGGACTAAAGATTCTCGAAGCAGCCGACTCGGTGATGGTGAACCACAACTTAAACAACGGTATCACATATTCCGACTCTAAGAAGGTTGGCGGTATGCTGCAAATCAACCGCAAGCTCAACAGCAACGGACGAAACATCACATTGCAACTCAACGCCAACTATAGCGACTCGCAAAGCAAGAGCCTGTCGCTAAACAACGTGCATCTCTATCAAGTGATGAACGCATTGGGACAGGACTCCACATACCAGACAAACAGATGGAATCTCACTCCCTCGAAGACATACAGCTACTCGGCTAAGATAACATATAGCGAGCCAATATGGAAGGCCACTTATCTGCAGTTTAGCTACCAGTTTAGCTATAACCGCACGAAGAGCGACCGCTCGACTTACGACTTCAGTAATCTTGGAGAGAATTTCTTCGGTGGGCTCACTCCCGACTATCGCAGTTGGGACGGATATCTCAATAGGCTGGGAAGTCTCGGCAAACCGCTTGACGACTACTTCGACACCGACCTCAGCCGTTATTCGGAATACAAGAACTATATCCACGACATCGACGTGATGCTGAGAGTGATACGCAAGGACTATAACTTCAACGTGGGAGTGAAGGTGCAGCCGCAGCAGACTAATTTCGTGCAGGATTATCAGGGTGTGTATGTGGATACCGTGCGCCACGTCACGAATGTCACTCCTACTGCCGACTTCAGATGGAAGATCTCCAACGTGAGCCAGTTGCGCTTCAACTACCGCGGAACGACAGCCCAGCCCTCGATGACCGACCTGCTCGCCATCACCGACGATAGCGACCCGCTGAACATCACCAAGGGTAATCCAGGACTGAAACCGTCGTTCACCAACTCGCTCCGTCTCTTCTATAATAATTATATACAGAAATACCAGCGTGCCGTGATGTTGCATTTGTCATACCAAAACACAAGAAACTCTATCAGTTCGATGGTGACATACGACCCAGTGACCGGTGGACGCACAACACAACCAATGAACATCAACGGCAACTGGAGCACTACGGCAGGATTTATGTTCAATACTGCCCTCGACACGCTCGGACGATTCTATACGAATACATTCACCGACTTCAACTATAGTAATCGTGTGGGATACCTTAACCTCGACAACAAGGAGGTGGCAGACAAGAATACCGTGAAAACAACGGGAATACGCGAGACCCTTACCGCAGGCTATCGCAACAGTTGGTTGGAGTTTGAACTCACTGGAACACTCAACTTCCAGCACACACGCAACGAGATGCAGCCGCAGAACAATATGGACACATGGGATTTCTCATACGGTTCGAACATCAACGTGACATTGCCTTGGGGCATGACTCTTGCCACCAACCTCGGCATGAACAGCAGGCGAGGATATAGCGACAATTCGATGAACACAAATGAGTTCGTATGGAACGCACAACTCTCGCAGAGCTTCCTCAAGGGCAGTCCGCTGACGGTCAGCTTGCAGTGGTATGACATCCTGCAGCAACAGAGCACCATCAGCCGCACCATCTCAGCCATGATGCGTAGCGATACGGAATACAACAGTATCAACAGCTATGGTATGCTCCGAGTGACCTATCGCTTCAATGCCTTCGGAGGCAAGGCCGCGAGAGGCGGAATGCAAGGTGGCCCTGGTGGTCCTGGAATGGGAGGCAACCGTGGTGGAAACCGTGGAGGTAACCGCATGCCTATGGGTGGCGGATTCGGACGTCCGTTCTAATTCCTAATTCCTAATTCCTAATTCCTAATTCTTCCTATAATACCCCTGCTCCTTGTCCTTGAATCTGAGGACAAGAGTGTCGGGGCGGAGAAGCACGATGTCGGCAGTGTCGATACCGTGCTTTTTCGTTGCCAAGAGCAGATGACCGTTGTATATTCGCCACTCGCTATATCGCTTCTGCTTGGGATATTCCACAGGACTCATCTCGTCGGTGGTCTCGGCACGCATTTGCATGCCGATGGGCGTGATTGTGTTAGTGCCCTTGAGCTCGAATCCTAATTCCTTCGGCACAAGAAACTTCTGCTTGATGGAGTCGGGCATATCTGCCATCATGCGACGTTGCAGTCGGCGGGGCATCTTGTCGAGGGCACGAAACTTTGGCATGAAGGTGTTGCACCATGCACCCTTCAGTTCGTCGAGATTGATGACAAGCGTGGCCTCCTCCTTGTCGTCGGGATTGACAAGAAGAGCCAACCTGTCGCCTATCTTAGGGCGTCCGAACACCTTGCCGAGGCGGCGGGCGTCGATAATCTCGTAGGTCACAGGGTCGCCTCCCTCGTAGGGCAGGAACACGACAACCGAGTCGGTGCAACCATCACAGGCAAGTCCGTAGAGGGTGGAGTCGCCCTTCGCTTTCTTCACTATACTATATGCCATCGAGTCGGCAGGCACACTCTCTTCTTTCATATTCGAACCCTTGCCGCCACATGCCGAGAGAGCACTTGTCATTAGGGCAGCAAATACTGATATAAATAATGTATTCTTCATCATTGTATTGAATTTTGGGCGCAAAGTTAAACTTTTTTGCGTTAACGACCAAATAAAATCGGAAAATTATTTGGTGGAATGTGATAAATTGCATACCTTTGCAGCGAATTACTATAGGAGATTAAAGTATGAAAAAGAAAATTCAGTTTAGTCTCGTTTATCGAGATATGTGGCAGTCCTCGGGAAAATTTCAACCCCGCAAGGACCAGTTGGAGCGCATTGCGCCTGTCATCATCGAGATGGGCTGTTTTGCGCGAGTAGAAACCAATGGCGGTGCATTTGAACAGGTTAACCTGCTCGCCGGTGAGAATCCCAACGATGCTGTTCGAGCCTTCTGCAAGCCTTTTAACGAAGCTGGCATCAAGACCCACATGCTCGACCGTGGATTGAATGCGCTCAGGATGTATCCTGTGCCCGACGACGTGCGCCAACTGATGTATAAGGTGAAGCATGCCCAGGGTGTGGATATACCCCGTATCTTCTGCGGCCTGAACGATGTGAGAAACATCATCCCAAGCATCAAGTGGGCTGCCGAGGCAGGAATGACGCCTCAAGCCACCTTGTGTATCACATCGTCGCCAATACACACTGTTGACTACTACAGCGACATTGCCGACAAACTCATTGCTGCTGGCGCGCCCGAAATCTGTCTGAAGGACATGGCGGGAATCGGTCAGCCGGCAATGCTCGGAGCTTTGACCAAGAGAATCAAGGAAAAGCATCCCGATGTCATCATACAATATCATGGACACTCTGGTCCGGGATTGTCGATGGCTTCCATCTTGGAGGTATGTAATAATGGTGCCGACATCATCGACACTGCCATCGAACCGTTGAGCTGGGGCAAGGTGCATCCGGATATCATCTCGGTGCAGAGTATGCTAAAGAACGAGGGTTTCGACGTGCCCGACATCAATATGAATGCCTATATGCATGCCCGCTCGCTCACTCAGGAGTTTATAGACGAGTGGCTGGGCTACTTCATCAATCCCGCCAACAAGCACATGTCGTCGCTTCTGCTCGGCTGCGGTCTGCCTGGAGGTATGATGGGATCTATGATGTCCGACCTCGGTGGCATCCACAGTATCATCAACAAGCAACGCACGGCAAAGGGTGAGGCAGAATTGTCAATCGACGATATGCTCGTGAAACTATTCGACGAGGTGGCATACGTATGGCCACGCGTGGGTTATCCACCACTCGTAACTCCTTTCTCACAGTATGTTAAGAACATCGCCCTCATGAACCTTCTCACCATAGAGCAGGGCAAGGGACGATTCGTGATGATGGACGACTCGATGTGGGGAATGATTCTCGGTAAGAGCGGTAATGTGCCGGGAGAGATTGCTCCCGAACTCATCGAACTGGCCAAGAAGCAGAAGCGAGAGTTTACCAACGACGACCCGCATACGCTCATACCCAATGCCCTCGACGGATTCCGAAAGGAAATGGCCGACAACGGATGGGATTGCGGCAAGGACGACGAGGAACTCTTCGAATTGGCTATGCACCCCGAACAGTATCGCAACTACAAGAGCGGACAGGCGAAGAAAAACTTCCTTGCCGACCTGCAGAAGGCGAAGGACGCCAAGCTCGGTGCACAGCTCACTCCCGAACAGCTTGCGGCATTCAAGCATGCCAAGGCAGATGCTGTCATTGCTCCCGAGGCAGGACATCTCTACTGGCAGTTTACTGGCGATGGCGAGTGCTCGCGCACTCTCGAACCCTTCATCGGCAAGGAATACAAGGAGGGCGACATCTTCTGTCATATACAGACCAAGTGGGGCGAGATTATCCCTGTGCCTGCCGCCCTCGGAGGCAAGGTCGTGGAGATTGTTGCCAAGCAAGGCAAGCAGATAAGACGTGGCGACACGATTGCGTGGATTGAGAGAGAAAACAAAGAATGATAATTTGGCACGGATTACACGGATTTACACGGAGTTTTTTTGTTGACCACAGATTAACACAGATTGGCACAGATTATGAGCCTTCGGCTCGGATTGGGATTGATTATTGATTGTTGATTATTGATTATTGATTATTGATTACTGATTATTGATTACTGATGATTGATGATTGATTATTGAAGATTATAATCTGTGATAATCAAAATATCTTTAGATATTAAAAAAATCTGTGTTAATCTGTGATAATCTGTGGACTTTAAAAAAAATTAAAAGATTAAAGAATTAAAGAATTAAAATATTAAAATATTAAAATAGGAAATCCGTGATAATCCGTGTTTTCCGTGCCTAAAAAATAGAACATTGAAAGAATACGTAAAAGAATTATTTGATAAATACTATCCCGAGGATAACAAGTTGCGACGATTGCTGATAAAGCACAGTCGCGACGTGGCTGACAAGGCCCTCGGGATAGTGGATGCACATCCGGAGCTCCACCTCGACAGACAATTTGTCGAGGATGGGGCTCTGTTGCATGACATCGGCATATACATGACCGACGCTCCCGGAATACATTGCCATGGCACACGCCCATATATCGAGCACGGCAAGATAGGAGGCGAGATACTCAGAAAGGAGGGACACGAGGCCTTGGCGAGAGTGTGCGAGAGACATACAGGAACAGGACTGCCAGGATATGAACCCGAGACTCTTGAAGAGCAAGTGATCTGTTATGCCGACAAATTCTTCTCAAAATCACATCCCGAAAGAGTGAGGACAGTGGAGCAAACTGCACAAAGTTTGAGGAAATTTGGCGAGGAAGGTGTGGAAAAGTTCTTGAAATGGGCAAAAATGTTCGAGAATGAGTGTTAAAAAACTGAAAGCATAACGATATTCGCCGAATTATCAGTAATTTTGCAGCCGTGAAGAAAATAACGTTCATATTACTGATGCTGTTCGCCTTCATTTTTGTGTGGGCGTCGATGGAGTCTTTGTCCTATCCCAAGGACAAGAAGACAAGGACTGCCGACACTCTCGTAGGCGACTCGGTGCCGATGGACTCGACATTGAATGACGGCAAGAAAGCCATTGCCGAACAGAAAAGAAACATTCCGATGGGTCCTGATACCACTAAGATGGACTCACTACAGCTCGCTATATACAAATACAACAAGGCTATCGACGACTCGATATCACTTGACAGTATCAACCGCCGAAAGAAGAACGGAATCGACGCCCCGGTGCATTACGTAGCCAACGACTCGCTCATTTACGAGGGGGGCTCGGGGATGGCATACCTATATGGCGACGCCAACGTGAAATACGAGGATATGGACCTCAAGAGCGAGGAGATATACATGTGTCTCGACAGCAGTTTGGTGTATGCACGAGGAGGAAAGGATTCCACTGGCGTGGAATTTGGAACACCCGTGTTTGTGATGGGTAAGGATACATACGAAACCGACTCGATGGCGTTCAACTTCAAGACCAAGAAGGGACTCATCAGTAATGTATATACCGAACAAGAGGACGGATTCCTCACCAGTGAGTTGTCGAAACGTAACACCCAAGGCGAAATTTTCCTTCAGCACGGAAGATACACCACATGCGACGACCCTCATCCCGACTTCTATATCGCAATGTCGAGGGCTAAGGTGACGCCTGGAAAGAAAGTGGTGTTCGGACCTGCTTATCTTGTAGTGGCTGACGTGCCGTTGCCATTTGCCCTTCCATACGGTTTCTTCCCCTTTACCAAGAGTTATTCAAGCGGACTCATCATGCCTACCTATGGCGACGAGACTGAGCGAGGATTCTATCTGCGCGACGGAGGATATTATTTCGCCATAAGCGACAAGATGGACCTAAAGGTGTTGGGAGAGATATATACCAAGGGCTCATGGGGACTCTCGGCTGCAAGCAACTATAAGAAGAGATACAAGTATAGCGGTTCGTTCTTCGCCAGTTATCAGAACACTATCAATGGCGAGAAGAACATGCCCGACTATTCGAAGCAGACGAGTTTCAAGATTCAATGGAGCCACCGTCAGGATGCCAAGGCCAATCCCTATCGCACCCTTTCGGCAAGCGTTAACTTCGCCACAAGCAGTTATGAGCGCAACAACCTCACCTCGATGTATAATCCACAGAGCTATTCGCAGACAACACGTACGTCATCAGTCTCGATGACTAACACGTTCTCAAGCATCGGTATGACTCTGAGCACCACAATGAACCTCAGTCAGAACATGCGCGACTCGAGTATCTCGATGACTCTGCCCGACCTCAACATCTCTATCAGCCGATTCTATCCCTTCAAGCGAAAGAAGATGGCTGGCAAGGAGAGATGGTATGAGAAAATCTCAATGAGTTATACAGGTCAGCTCTCTAACTCCATCAACACCAAGGAGGACAAACTGCTGCACTCAAGTCTGACGCGAGACTGGCGCAACGGCATGCAGCACAATATCCCCATCAGTGGTAACTTTACTCTGTTCAACTATCTGAACATCAATCCGACGTTCAACTTCACCGACCGCATGTACACCAACAAGATTAATCGTTCGTGGGATGAGGTCAATCAGAAGGAGGTGACCGACACCATCGACGGATTCTATAATATCTACAACTGGAACTTCAGTGTGAGCGCATCCACAAAACTGTATGTGTTCTACACTCCATGGAAAAAACTCTTTGGTGACAAGATAAAGACCATTCGCCACGTCCTCACTCCGCAGGTGAGCTTCAACTATGCTCCTGACTTCAGTAGCAAAAGTTACGGATACTACGAGACATACCAGAAGACGGATGCCAACGGAAACGTGTCGCTTGTGGAATATTCACCTTATTCCAACGGAATATATGGTGTGCCAGGAAAGGGCAAGACGGGAAGTATATCTGTGGATATATCCAACAATATTGAGATGAAGATCAAGTCGGATGCCGACTCAACGGGCGAGAAGAAAATCAGTCTTATCGACGAGTTGGGAGCATCGATGTCGTATAACTTTGCCACCGACATTCGTCCGCTCAGTGACCTCAGCACACGACTGCGACTGAAACTGACGAAGAGCTACACATTGAACCTCAACGCAGTATTTGCATCATATGCCTACGAACTCGACGAGAACGGCAAACCGTTCCTCTCCAATCACAAGACATTGTGGGGAATGGGTAAGTTTGGACGATTCCAGGGTATGTCGCAGAACATATCCTATACCCTCGACAATAACAAGGTGAGCAACTTCTTCAAGTGGTTGCGAGGTGAGAAGGTGGACAAGAAAAACAACAAGCGTGACGACTATGATGACGAAGACGAGGAGGACGAGTTTAACCGCGAGACCAACGAGGACGACACCATGCAGAAAGGTCAGCGTGGAGCACGCAAGGAGAACGCCGGAAAGGCGGAGACCGATGACGACGGATATATGAAATTCAGTATTCCATGGTCGCTCAGCTTCGGATATGGTATCACGATGCGCGAGAACACCGGCGGACAGTTCAACTACGACAAGATGCGCTATCCATATAAGTTTACTCAGACACTCAACTTTAGCGGAAACATAAGAATATCCGACGGATGGAACATCAGTTTCTCCTCGGGTTATGACTTCGAAAACAAGAAGATATCCATGACCACTGCATCCCTTGGGCGTGACCTCCACTGCTTCAACATGTCGTGCCAGTTGGTGTTGGCTCCCTACACGAGTTATAACTTCTCGTTCCGCTGTAATGCCGCCACACTTACTGACGCGCTCAAATACGACAAGCGAAGCAGCTATAGCAATGCGGTGCAGTGGTACTGATTAAGAATTAAAATATTAAAGAATTAAAATATTAAAGAATTAAATTATTAAGGAGGAATGGCAGAACTACCTGAGTTGGTGAAGGATTTGGCACTTATTCTCGTTGTGGCGGGAACGGTGACCTTGCTGTTTAAGAAACTTAAGCAGCCGCTTGTTCTTGGTTATATTGTGGCGGGATTTATCGTGAGTCCTCACATGCCTTACACAATGTCGGTGATTGACCGTGCGGATGTTCAGACATGGGCTGACATTGGTGTCATCTTCCTGCTCTTCTCGCTCGGACTCGACTTCTCCTTCAAGAAGATTCTCAAGATGGGGGCTGCCCCTGTGATAGCCTCGCTCACAATCATATTCTGCATGATGCTTATCGGAGTGACGGTGGGTCATTCCTTTGGATGGAGTCAGATGGACTGCATCTTCCTTGCCGGTATGTTGGCAATGAGTTCCACCACTATTATATATAAGGCTTTCGACGATATGGGACTTCGTCAGCAGCATTTCGCCTCGCTTGTGATGAGTGTGCTGATATTGGAGGATGTGCTTGCGATAGTGATGATGGTGATGCTCTCGGCTATGGCTACGGGCAGCAATCCCGACGGTGGCGAGATGATTGGCAGTGTGTTGCGCATCGGCTTTTTCCTCATCCTGTGGTTTGTCGTCGGCATATCGCTTATTCCCATGTTCCTGCGCTCGGTGCGCAAGCTCATCAGCGAGGAGACTCTCCTTGTGGTGTCGCTCGGATTGTGTTGCCTCATGGCGGTCATCTCCACCCAGGTGGGATTCTCAAGTGCATTTGGAGCATTCGTGATGGGCAGTATATTGGCAGAGACGGTTGAGGCTGAGAAGATAATCAAGGTGGTTGAGCCTGTGAAGAATCTCTTCGGGGCCATCTTCTTCGTGTCGGTGGGTATGCTTGTCGATCCTGCCATCCTTGTTGAGTATGCCTTGCCGATAGCCGTGATAGTGCTTGCCATCCTTTTGGGGCAGTCGTTGTTTGGCTCGTTTGGCTATCTGCTCAGCGGTCAGACGTTGAAGACTGCCATGCGTTGCGGTTTCTCGATGGCGCAGATTGGTGAGTTTGCCTTCATCATAGCCAGCTTAGGTCTCTCGCTTGGCGTTATCAGCAATTTCCTTTATCCTGTGGTAGTGGCTGTGTCGGTCATCACCACCTTCCTCACCCCCTACATGATCCGTGCCTCCGAACCTTGCTATAACATGCTTGAGCGCAGGCTTCCCGCCTCATGGATATCCACGCTCAATCATATCACCCTCAGTCATCCCTCGGGCAAGAGTGCCAAGAATAATTGGAAAAGTCTGTTGAGGCAGATGACTGTCAATACGGTTATATATACTATCCTCTCGGTGACGGTGGTGGCACTTATGCTCACCCTCTTCCTGCCCTTCATCCGCCATCTGCTTGTGGGATGGCACTGGACTGCCAATTTCATCTGTGGCTCGCTCACCGTATTGGGCATATCGCCATTCCTGCGTGCCATGGTGATGAAGAAAAACCATAGCGAGGAGTTTAAGGCCCTGTGGGCGGAGAGCCGACTGAATCATCTGCCCCTCATCTTCACCATCATCGTGAGGGTGATTATCGCGAGCAGTTTTGTGTTCTATATATGCAATTATCTCAGCCGATTCGCCAATGCCCTCATCATTGCCATTGCAGTGGCTGTAGTGCTGATGATGATAATGTCGAGAAGTCTGAAGCACAGCAGTATCCGATTGGAGAGGATGTTTGTGCAAAACCTTCGCTCGCGCGACATCGAGGCACAGGTGCACGGAAGGAAGCGACCGCTATATGAGGGACATCTGCTCGACCGCAATGTGCACATGTCGGACATCGACGTGCCTATGGACTCGAAATGGGCGGGCAAGACGCTACTGCAACTTCAGTTGCGACAACGCTTTGGAGTGCATGTGAGCAGTATCTTGCGTGCCGAACGACGGTTGAATATCCCCGATGGCAACACGATAGTATTCCCGGGCGACAGGTTGCAGGTGATTGGTGCAGACAGTCAGTTGGCTAAACTGGCCGAGGCTCTGCGCGCCGAGGTGTATGGCAGTGACCCCGATATTGAGACCAAGTCGATGCGTCTGCGACAGATGGTTGTGACGGGAGGAAGCCCATTGGTGGGAGTGACATTGCGCGAGAGTGGCATCCGCAGTCGCTACAACTGTATGGTTGTGGGCATTGAGGAAGGCGAGGAAAACCTGTCGCCAGTGTCGCCCGACCGCAAGTTTGAGAAAGGCGACATTATTTGGGTAGTGGGCGAGGAGCACAATCTATCCCAACTATTGGAACAGTAATATTATTAAAAGACATATATCATGAGAAAAACTATTTTATCCTTTATGCTGCTTGCAGCCACTGCTGCATCGGCACAGGAAAATCCGCTTTGGATGCGCTATCCGTCAATATCACCCGACGGTAGCAAGATTGCATTTGCCTATAAGGGCGACATCTTCTGCGTTGATGCCAACGGAGGTGAGGCACACCAGTTGACCACCAATCCAGCCTATGACTACAAACCCGTGTGGAGTCCCGACGGCAGTAAGATTGCCTTTGCCAGCAATCGCGAGGGTGGCTTTGATGTGTATGTTATGGACGCAAGGGGCGGTGAGCCTCGTCGTCTCACAACCAATAGTGCGGGAGAGATACCTGTGACATGGCGCGATAACAATCACATCGTGTTCCAGTCGTCGGTGATGCCGACGGCTGAGTCGATCATCTTTGCCGGCAGCTTTGTCGAGGAATATGTGGTGGACCTTGATGGGCATCGCCCCACCTTGTTCTCCACCTTGCAGATGGATGACATCAGCATTAACCCTCGTGGCGAGGTGCTCTATCACGACAACAAGGGATATGAGGACAAGTGGCGCAAGCACCATACTTCGCCCATTGCCCGCGATATATGGTTGGAGAAGGACGGAACGTTCAAGAAACTCACCTCGTTTGCTGGCGAGGACCGCAATCCCATTTGGGCAGCCGACGGGGAGTCATATTATTATCTCAGCGAGCAGGACGGAACGTATAATATATATATAAATAAGGTGGCGGGAGGCTCTCCCCAGCAGCTCACCCGCTTCAGCGGCAATCCCGTTCGATTTCTGTCGTCGTCAAAGGATGACAAACTCTGCTTCGGCTATGATGGTGAGATTTATACCCTTGTGAAGGGAGGACAACCCTCGAAGGTGAAAGTGAATATTGTGGCTGACAGAAACGACCGCGACCTCGTAAGACAGATAAACAGTTATGGGGCTACAGAGATT
>JBJEAY010000006.1:0-3844 GCA_051869575.1 Prevotella sp.
CTGCCACCTTCTGTGTGTCACCTGTTGCCCAGAGGTTCTTCAGCAAGTCTATAATTTCCTGTGAGTCGTTAGGCACGATTTCCACGCCGTCCTCACGCTTGCCACCCTTGTAGTAGGTGATGATGGCAGCAAGACCGAACACCAAGCCCTTGGGCAGTTCGCCCTTGCGCTCCAGGTAGGTCTTCACTCCTGGCAGGTCGCGAGCGCAGAACTTCGGGAATGAGTTGAGCATGATGCTTGTCACCTGATGATCTACATACGGGTTGTCGAAACGCTCGAGCACATCGCTTGCAAACTTCTGCAACTCCTCCAATGGCAGGTCGAGAGTCTGCATGAGTTCGTCAAACTGCACCTTGTGGATATACTTCGATATAACCTCGTGGTTGCATGCGTCGCGCACGATGTTCACACCGCTGAGGAATGCCACTGGTGAGAGCACAGTGTGCGGACCGTTGAGCAGTGTCACCTTGCGCTTGTGATAAGGCTCTTCTGAAGGAACGAACAGCACGTGAAGTCCGGCCTTGTCGGCAGGGAACTCCTTGGCTACAGACATAGGAGCCTCAATCACCCACAAGTGGAATGTCTCAGCCTGAACGACGAGGTTGTCGCGATAGCTGATCTTCTCCTGTATCTCGGCAATCTCCTTGCGTGGGAATCCCGGCACGATGCGGTCAACGAGTGTTGCATATACGCCGCAGCTCTCGTCAAACCACTGCTTGAACTCCTTAGGCAACTGCCACAGTTCGATGTACTTGTTTATGCAGTCCTTCAGCACGTGGCCGTTGAGGAAGATAAGTTCGCAAGGGAAGATAATCAGACCCTTTGTTGGGTCGCCGTTGAATGTCTGCCAGCGGCGATAGAGCAACTGAACGAGCTTGCCTGGATATGAGCTTGCGGGAGCATCGTCGAGCTTGCAAGCTGGGTCGAATGCTATACCGGCCTCAGTGGTGTTTGAGATAACAAAGCGAATCTCGGGTTGGTCGGCAAGAGCCATGAAAGCAGCGTTCTGAGTGTAGGGATTGAGAGCACGACTGATGACGTCGATACGCTCAAGCGTGTTGACGGGCTTGCCGTTCTCACGTCCCTGAAGATTTACGTGATAGAGGCAGTCCTGTGCGTTGAGCCAGTCAACCATACCTCTTTCAATAGGCTGCACTACGACAACCGAACCGTTGAAGTCGGTCTTCTGGTCCATGTTCCAGATAATCCAATCAACGAATGCACGGAGAAAGTTTCCTTCTCCAAACTGAATAAACTTTTCAGGCATTAAGCTCTTAGGCGCGAATTGTTTGTTTAGTGGTTTCATATGAATGTTTTTTGAATTGTTTGTTTCAAGCAGATGTGCCTTTGACTGTTTTTTCGCCTGCAAAGGTAGCAATTTTTTTGTAATGTTGTACAAAATATATTGTTTTTTTAACGTAAATGTTTACGATTCATGTATATTTATCCGTTGTAGGGTCTTACCTCGTGTAAGACCGCCAATTGTATGGATTCGGTCTTACACGAGGTAAGACCCTACAGCGGCAGACAACATCAATTCTCAGCCATTCTTTGGCAAGAGCAGCTGTTGATGCGTCCCTTCACCTTGTCAACGTATGCGTCGATGACGGCTACAGCCACGATGTTTACAACCTCGCGCACTGATGATCCGAAGTCGATGAAGTGTATAGGCTTGTTCAATCCCATCTGGATCGGACCGATGATCTCGACATCCGAGTTCATTGCCTGCAACATCTTATACGACGAGCGCGCACTGGTGAGGTTGGGGAACACGAGAGTGTTGACATCCTTGCCATATAGACGGCTGAACGGATACATCTCGTCGCGCATCTCGCGGTTGAGTGCAAATCCAATCTGGATTTCACCATCCACGTCAAGCTCTGGACACTCTCTCTGCAGACGAGCCACTGCACGGCGCACCTTCTGTGTGCCCTCTGTGGCATCCGAACCGAAATTGCTGTGGCTTACCATAGCCACTACAGGTTTCTCGTTGAAGAAGCGCACTGCCGTTGACGACAGTTTGGCGAGATCCACGAGCTTGTCGGTATCTGGATTGTTGTTGATGAGCGTGTCGGCGATGAATAGCGGCCCGCGGCTTGAGTTGATGATATGCATTGTTCCGAAGTTCTGGTATTCGGGGCGTATTCCGATAATCTCCTTTGCCACCTTGATGGTGTTGGAGTATTTGGTGTATAGACCGGTGATGAATGCATCGGCCTCGCCTGTCTCCACCATCATCATACCGAAGTAGTTGCGCTCAAACATCTTGTCGTTGGCCTCCTGATAGGTATATCCGTCGCGCTGGCGCTTCTGTGTCAGTATCTTGGCGAAACGCTCACGGCGTTCAGCCTCATTGTCGTGGCGCAGGTTGATGATTTCAATACCGTCGAGACTCAGTTCAAGTTCCTTGGCAAGCTTCACGATGCGCTCGTCGTTACCGAGCAGGATTGGCTCGCAAATGCCTTCGGCCTTAGCCTGCACTGCAGCCTTGAGCATGGTGGGGTGGATACCCTCGGCAAACACCACTCTCTGCGGATGGCTGCGGGCAGTGTCGTAGAGCTTCTGGGTGAGCTTTGTCTCCTGTCCGAGCAACTCGCGCAGGCGGTTCTTATATGCTGCCCAGTCAGTTATTTCCTCGCGGGCAACACCACTTTCGATGGCAGCCTTAGCCACTGCTGCCGACACCTCGGTGATGAGTCGTGGGTCAACAGGCTTCGGGATGAAATAGTCGCGTCCGAATGTAAGGTTGTTCACGTGATATACGTCGTTCACCACGTCGGGCACAGGCTGCTTGGCGAGGTCGGCGATGGCGTGTACGGCAGCCAGCTTCATCTCCTCGTTGATGGCAGTGGCATGCACGTCGAGCGCACCACGGAAGATGTATGGGAATCCGATTACGTTGTTAATCTGGTTGGGATAGTCAGAGCGTCCTGTTGACATCAGCACGTCGGGACGGCTGTCCATAGCGTCCTCATAGCTGATTTCGGGCACTGGGTTGGCAAGGGCGAACACGATAGGCTGGTCGGCCATTGAGCGCACCATGTCCTTGGTGAGCACATTGCCCTTCGACAGTCCTACAAACACGTCGGCACCCTTCACGGCCTCCTCCAGTGTGTGTACGTCGCGGCGGTCGGTGGCGAAGTATTTCTTCTGCTCCGTCAGGTTGGGGCGGTCGCTTGTAATCACGCCCTTTGAGTCGAGCATGAGTATGTTCTCGCGCTTTGCGCCGAGAGCCTCATACAGCTTAGTGCATGAGATGGCGGCAGCACCCGCACCGTTTACAACGATTCTCACCTTCGAGATGTCCTTGCCGTTCACTTCAAGAGCGTTCTTCAGTCCGGCAGCCGAGATGATGGCAGTGCCGTGCTGGTCGTCGTGCATCACGGGGATGTCGAGAGTGCGCTTCAGTCGCTCCTCGATATAGAAGCACTCGGGAGCCTTGATGTCCTCAAGGTTGATACCGCCGAATGTCGGGGCTATCTTCTCCACTGCCTCGCAGAACTTCTCGGGGTCTTTCTCATCGACTTCGATATCAAACACGTCGATACCGCCATAGATCTTGAACAACAATCCCTTACCTTCCATCACTGGCTTACCGCTCATGGCACCAATGTCGCCAAGTCCAAGCACTGCCGTTCCGTTGCTGATTACAGCCACGAGATTGCCCTTGTCCGTATATTTGTATGCGTCATCCGGATTTTGCTGGATTTCAAGACAGGGGTAGGCTACGCCAGGTGAATAGGCGAGACTTAGGTCGGTTTGGGTACGATAAGCCTTGGTGGGCTTCACTTCAATTTTTCCAGGTCTGCCGTTCTCGTGGTATTCGAGGGCAGCCTCTTTTGTG
>JBJEAY010000007.1:0-3833 GCA_051869575.1 Prevotella sp.
GAGGTGCACGCGCGCATATCTTGCCCGCCATTGGTGTATGGTTGTCCGTTCATCGGGTTCACCTCGTCGAAGAGTGACCTGGAACTCATCACGCGCCGTATCATCAGGGACTTTGAAGGCGACGAGAATGCAAAGCTGAAGGAGTATGCCACTACCGACTCTCCCGAATACAAGAAGATGGTGGAGGAGATAGCCCGCCGCTTAGGTTTGACGACATTGCGCTTCAACAAGATTGAATCGCTGATTGAGTCAATCGGACTGCCTAAATGCAAGGTGTGCACTCACTGCTTCGACGGCAGCAGTTGCTGCTTTAAGAAAAAATAAAATATTAAAAAAATTAAAGGATTAAAGTTGGGCTGCGCCAGCCATCGACGGATGGAAGAGTGACTGGTGGTAATAACTAAAAAGGCTGACGCATAAGCGCCAGCCTTTTTACTAATAAAAAAATTTAGATAAGACCGTCTGTTAAAAGACGAAAATAACTTATCATCAAAGGAGGGGTGCCCGGTGGGACTCGAACCCACGACATTCAGAACCACAATCTGACGCTCTAACCAACTGAACTACGGGCACCATGTGAAGCTTAAGGAAAACTAACCTCGAAAAAGGTTGTTTCTCAAAAGCGAGTGCAAAGGTACGGAATTTATTTGAAAGTACCAAATAAATGCCGTACCTTTTAACATATTTTTTAATTAGCGGGCTGTGCAGGAGCCTTTGGAGCTGCTGGAGCTGCCTTTTCAGCAGGTGCAGGGGCTGCATTCTCGCCAGCGGCGGGAGCGGCTTTCTCGCCAGCGGCGGGAGCTGCCTCCTTGGTCTGGCTTGCACCAAATCCCGGAAGGTTGTTGGGGTTGGTGGTGGGGTTCTCGATATTCTCCATCACTGAAGAGTCGTGAACTGCCTGAGGTGCCACGTAGGCACATGCCACGCTGATGATTACCATAGCGGCTGCAAGCGACCATGTGGTCTTCTCGATGAAGTCGGTTGTCTTGCGCACGCCACCAATCTGATTGTAGGACGCGAAGCTCGATGAGAGTCCGCCTCCCTTTGACTCCTGGATAAGCACGATGCAAATCATGAGCACTGCCACCAGGCAAATTAAAATTACCAATAATGTGTACATCTTTCTTTTTTTATTTTTTATTGTTATTTATAATCAGTTTCTCCAAAAATCTTATCTGGTCGGCGATGTAGGCATTCGTTTGCTGAGTGCTGGCATTGAGCCTGTGCAGAATGTCGAGCGCCTTGTTGTATCTGCCCTGCTTGATATAGATGCGGGCGAGGGTCTCGGTGAAGAAGCCCTCTTCTCCATCCTTGCCGCCGCCGTCGGAGCCCTCATTGAGTTGGGGCACAAACTCGGGAGTCTCGTTGAGCACTATCTTTCCCCTGTCCTGCTCGATGAAGTTGTCGATAAGGCTTTGTCCCTTGAGTTGGGGTGTCTGCTCTTCTTGAGCCTCGTCTTCCTCGCTCTCGAGCAGATATGCCACGTAGTCAACGGCAGCGTCGGCAGGTGTGGGCTTGCGCTTCTTGTGCTGCGGGTCGGCTGATTCCTCTTGTTCCACGGGTATGGTTTCGAGGAAGTTGTCGATGAGCGATATGGTGCGGCTCTCGTTGTGTGACGAGTTGGCAGGGGTGGCTGCCGCGTCGCGCTTCTTCTGAGGCTGGAGCTTGTAGTGGGCAGCCTCGATGAGCCGGAACAGCACCTTGCGGTCGGTGATGTAGATGGCGGCACGGCGGAGTTCCTCGTCAAATGTCGGGTCGTGAAGCAGATAGAGATTCTGCAGCATGAGCAGACGAGCCGTCTGGAAATAAGGATACAGAGCGAGGAGGGAGCGCAACTCATACAGTGTGTCACGGTCCATCTCGTCGGGGTGGTTGATCAGTCGTGTCAATTCCATTCTCTATACCTTATTATATAATATATATATTTACGTCACCAGTTGGCCACTGTGGCATTGAATATCTGGTCGGCTATCTCCTTCACCATCTGTGTCACCAGTTCTTCCTGCACAGCATTGAGCGACTGGGTGTTGTCGTAGGTCGATTGCGCCGTAAACTGGCGCTCGAAGTCCTGCGCATGATTGGCATTGTTGGTAAACCTCACGTTGACGGTCATCGAGAGCTCCGTCTGTGATGAATATCCCTCGCTCGACACCGACTTGTTGCGCTGGTCGTAGCGTGTTATCTCGCCCTCTATCTTCAGGTCGCCGTTGCGCTTCACCTGAATGAGCTTGGTGTGATTGGCGAAGACATCCTTCAACTGGTTGTTGAAGATTGGTCCCATGGGGCCCCACACGTAGCTTGAACGGATGGGGAAGTCGGCTATCTCGATGGTCTTGGTCTGCGAGTAGTCGATGCTGGCGCCATTGAACTTTATCGACACCGAGCACGACAGGGGCACGACGGCAAGACATAGCGCAATCGCCACCTTGGATATATTTGATATACGTATCTTCATCTTCAAAAAATAAATTGGCTCACATTAATAATCTTCGAGTCCATACTGCTTGAGTCGCCTGTAGAGGGTGCGGTCGGAATATCCCAATTCCTCTGCCGCCTTCTTGCGGTTGCCGTTGTTGCGCTCCAATGCCTTGATGAGCATCTGCTTCTCGATAGTCTCGAGATTGAGCGACTCGGTCTT
Organism: Prevotella sp.; assembly: GCA_051869575.1. Lineage (GTDB taxonomy): Bacteria > Bacteroidota > Bacteroidia > Bacteroidales > Bacteroidaceae > Prevotella. The sequence continues at coordinate 2,639 of JBJEAY010000007.1, forward strand.
TTTCTTGTCCGTCATTCGGTCGGCAACATTCGAGAGCTCCACATATTCCTCAGCCTCGGCATCCTCGGTCACCCGCGGCAGATATTTCTGCGTGGAAGCCACGGCTGGCGTGTTGGCAGTGGTGTTGAGCTTCTTCTTCAGTTCGGCTATCTCCTGTGTCAGTTCGTTGACGTGTCCCCTCAACTCATACAGTATCTTGTAGAGTATCTCGCGTTCACTCTCAAAACTGTGGTCGGAGTCGCCGTGATGGTTCATCGACACGAGTTGGGTGGTCTCCATATCCTGGGGGATGAACTCCGACAGCACCTCGGGGGTGATATCCCTTTGAGGACTGAGGATGGAGATCTGCTCGGTGACATTCTTGAGCTGGCGGATGTTGCCTGGCCACTTATACTTCATGAGCATAGTGCGGGCACCCTCGGTGAGCACCACCTTCTCCATCTTGTATTTCTCGGCCATCTGCATGGCAAAGAAGCGGAAGAGGAGAGGAATATCGTCGCCACGCTCCCTCAACGGGGGCATGTGGATGGGTATCGAGTTGAGTCGATAGTAGAGATCCTCGCGGAATCGTCCCTCGCTGATGGCTCTCTGCATATTGACATTGGTGGCTGCCACCACCCTGACGTCGGTCTTCCTGACATCAGTGGCTCCCACGGGGATATATTCTCCCGTCTCGAGCACACGCAGCAGTCGGGCCTGTGTTGCCAATGGCAGTTCGCCCACCTCGTCGAGGAAGAGCGTGCCCTTGTCGGCTGCACCGAAGTATCCTGGACTGTCGCCTATGGCTCCCGTGAACGAGCCCTTGACATGACCGAAGAGTTCGCTGTCGATTGTTCCCTCGGGAATCGAACCGCAGTTGATGGCGAAATACTTGCCACGGCGGCGGGGCGAACTGTCGTGGATGACGCGGGGGATGACCTCCTTGCCCACTCCACTCTCGCCTACAATCAGCACACTCAAATCGGTCGGCGCCACCTGTAGAGCGACGTCGAGAGCGTGATTCAAAGATGCGCAGTTACCTACGATCTTGTATCGCTGTTTTATGTCTTGAAGCTCTGATACTTTCATTTAGAGGGCAAAGGTACACACTTTTTTTGATATAACCACATTTTCAGCCCATATTTTAGCTTTTTTTGTCGAATTTAATGAGTAATAGACCTATTGCGGTCCAAATTAGCTCTCTTAAGCGCACTAT
>JBJEAY010000008.1:0-3828 GCA_051869575.1 Prevotella sp.
CTGCCTTATAGAATTCTGCGGCATGACCAAAAAATGCCGTAACCGACGGATTCTCTATTCCCGAAAGACAAATCACCACGCCCTTTGGCTGCTCAGGACAAATCTCGTAGGCAAAGATGCCTAAGCCATCTCTCGTCTTCAACCTTAGAGAGTCGGGGGCAGGCAACCCGAATTCTCTCGCATCGTAGATCCTATCATAATTGACATGCTTGTCCACGAGATAGTCAATCACCTGTCGTCCCGCAGCAATCCATTTTCCACGCTCGTCCGTTCCTTGTGCCTTAGCGTCAATAGCCGAGAATGAACATACGGCTAACAATAATGCAATAAATATCTTCATAAGTCATCTCTTTTCAAGTCATTTTTCATTCATATAATTCTTTTCACTCCTGGAATCAGCCTAAGCAACCATGTCAAGATGAATGACAATACAGTTGTGACAATACCGATAAACATAAACTTGCCAAAGGCACCCATCCACACACCATCAAACACATTCTGGATACTGATCATCAACGGCAAGTGGACAATATATGCCATATCCAAGGCATCACCTCTTCAGGATTGGATGGAGTATATCCCCACTCACCACCATCACCATACGCTTGTCCCGCATGATGGAATATCACCAAGAAGGTCAGCATGACCTTCAGATTGTCGAGATAATTAAGCCGTGCCATATATAAAATCCTAAACTCCAACTGTCATTCAATCACAAAGCTGCGGGGATAGAAGTCACTATAGAAACGGCCTTCGGAAGCAGTGAACTTCAATACACAATAATTAGGATTGGTCACTCCTCCAGGATAATACTGCGTATCGCCCTCACGCCAAATCATATTCTTACTGTCCTGATCGGTCAGTACCTCCATGGTGCCCTTGAGCATGACGGCACGGAAATTCTTCTCGTCGCAGAGATATATAGAAGCCTTGGGATTAGCTCTGTAGTGAGCCACACGCACTGAAAAAGCGTTGGTGGTGAAGTAGAATACCTTTATGCCCTCGCGCTTGCGAGGAGACAGCATGGCCTTGGTGCAAGGATAGCCTTCCTCATCCACCGATGATATATAGGTTGTGGGCAGATTGTCTGCCATATCCATGATTAGCTGTTTCACTGGAGCGAGTCCTGCATACATCACGTCCTGGAAATCATGTGAAGTGATGGTTATCTCCTTTCTCCATCTCTTCAGATGGGGGAAGAACATCTTCATCTGTCCTATGGCTTCCTCGCGGATCACCTTGTGCTCGGAGTCCTTATTAAATTCCTCTACAAACTGCGCACAGTGCTCAATCATCTCTTCCATTGTACACTGTTGTGTGAACTGCCCATTTTCATAGCAGTATTTGCAGTATTCCTCGTTTCTGCTTCCATCGGCATTAGTGCCGTAGTCGTTAACGTCATTGAGCGGCATTCCGCAGCTCTGACAAAATCGTTGTTCTGTTTTCATAATCAATCACTATTACCTTTATTTCTTTTCAAATGATGACATCTCTATCAGATTACCCTCTGGATCCGCCACATAACAGGTGCGTTGTCCCCAAGGTTCGGTAGTTGGGGCAAATATGGGTTTTGCTCCCATGATTACGGCACGCTCATACTCCTTGTCAACATCGGCGAAGCATGGAACATCGATCGAAAGTTCCACTGTGCCGTTAACACCATTAGGATAGGCATACTGTTGTGATGTCATCTGTTCGAAAGCGTCACGTGGGAACATTATGATGCGGGAGTCGCCAAGAGTCATCTCCACATTCGGGTCAGTGCCGTTCCACTCTGTCTTGAAGCCGAATATGTCGCGATAGAAGGCTACCATCTTGGCATTGTCGGTGGTGAAAAGACCTATGGTATTGAATGAAAAACGAGGTTTCGCCTGTGACATCATCTTTGCAAACTCCACAAGTCCCATTTTGTAGAAGGTCTTGTACATCTCTATTTCCTTGGGCTCGTCGTTCTTCAGGAGAGAAAGAATCTCGCAGGCAAACTCCAAGCTGGCACTGCCGTTGGCTGTCACGATGTTCTTGTCGCTCACTGCCTGGGCATTGACATAGTTGGCGGCATTGGTGTAATGCTCGCCACCCCACAGCTGCAACTGCTCGATGCCATTGCCTGTGTGACGCACATCATTGAGGAAACCCTTGCTCGCCATCCACGAAGCGGCATTGCATATAGCACCTACTATGCGTCCCTTTTTTATGGCTTCTTCAACAAGAGGCACAACACGTTCTGTGGCCTCACTCTTCCAACCATAGCCACCTATGAGCACAAGGGCGGCATAATCTTCGGGAATAGTGTCGAAAGTATAGTCGGGCAGCAAGCGGAATCCACTGATAGCCTCAACAGGCTCCATCGACTCCGCCACAATCTTGTTCTCATACTTTGGATTCTCCTTCATCGCCATGGCATCAGAGCGCAACGGCTGCGTGAGATACGGCATCTCATGCTCCGCAAACTGCGGAAGCAAAACGTATAAAACTATCTTCATATCATAAAAATTGATGTAATTATTATTTTTCTTCCATCTCGTCGAATATTGCCCTTGTACCACTCAATGTCCGTTGGCAACCATGTGAAACCATGATTCATTTTTCGAATGAAAAAGTACTACTTTGACAACCCCTTGATTATTCTTTTCAATCACATTGGTCAATTAGTTCATGTATCTGTCCGAAGTGCAGATTCAGGTGGTTGATATAGCCGCATATCATTGTGTCGAGAGTGACCCGACAACCTTCGTAATCAATCCAATAGTTGTTGAGCTTGTTTTTGTCAACCGAGCGGATGACATGGCAGATGTGCTGGTTATAGTATTTCAGCAGCAGCACGAGCTGATGCCAGTCCTCGTGCTGATAGTCCTGAAGCTGAATCCAAAGGTCGTTGTCCTGGGTGTAGTCAGGAAATACGAGCATCCCCATCTCGGTGTTGGGCATTGAGTGTCCGCAACGTGGGGCATACTGCAGTCGCACCATACGCTGGTGGTTGTTGGAAGCAGAGTCGATGAGATGCCCCACGAGCATCTTCACCGTGCGGTTCTGGGAGTTTCTTTTCTCGCTCACCTGCTCCTCCGTAAGAGAGAGGAGCATTGGTATCTCAAGGTTCATGACCTCGTTGATACCATCTATTATTTCTTGATAGTCCATATTAAGATTCTTTTAAAAGAAAAAAAATATTAGCGGCTGCAAAGGTATCAGTAATTAGCCAATTTACCAAATAATTGGGACATAATGACTGAAAATGTGACGAAAGGACAATAATGCAATTAGCAATGATATTACCATATTATTATATTAGTTAACTGTCCTTCCTCCTCTTATTGACATACAGGATAAGGAAGTTGGCGAGAGCGGTCGAGGTGAGGGCAAGGCTCAAAGCCCAATTGTTCTCACTCGACGCGCTCATCATCGACTTAATCAGGAAGAACACTCCTGAGAAAAGCAGAATAGAGATAATGCAGTATAATGTGACATTATTGCGTATCATAGTATTATGGCTAATAAAAGTTTGGAGATATCTGTTATTATATCACTACTGCAGTACCGCTGGCCGTCACCATAAGCATCGAACCATTGGCTCCGAGAGCCTCATAGTCGAGGTCGATACCCACGATGGCATTGGCTCCCATCATCTGTGCACGCTCTTGCATCTCGCGCAAGGCGATGTCCTTGGCTTCGCGCAATACACTCTCGTAGGAGCCACTGCGTCCGCCTACGATATCGCGGATGCCAGCGAAAAAGTCCTTCACGAAGTTGGCGCCGATGATGGTCTCACCTGTCACCAAACCCTTATACTCTCTGATTGGATGTCCCTCAATCGAGGGTGTTGTTGTTACT
>JBJEAY010000009.1:0-3826 GCA_051869575.1 Prevotella sp.
GGGTGGCTATTGGCAAGTAATGGATTGAAGGAGTCAATATAAGTTCTTGTGAGCAAGCGTCACATGTCACATGGAAATCATGATAAATGTAAGACCCTACGGTGGCGAGGGACTTTCGCATAATAATTCTGTAAATTATCGGCGAATAATTTGGAGGTATGGAAAATAGTTTGTATCTTTGCAAACTAAAAAACTTATGCCTATATGTGTAAATTAAAACTAATCTTTCCTTTTGGCAAGCATGCAATTGCAATGCGCAGGCAACCGGGAACCACGGCACTGTGGCCAGAGATTGCCGAAAATTGGATGAAGGAAATAGGAGTCTTTCAGCTGCGGTGAATAAATAAAAGCTAAAAGGACTATACGTTTGTTCGCAAAAAGCGGAGGTTTGTCGATTTTGTTTGCAATACGTCTGAAAATGATGTATCTTTGCAAACATGGTTAACTTAATATCATGTAAATATGAACAAACGTATTGCAATTATTTTGGCTGCCGTAATATACTCTACGGCAATACAGGCAGATGAGATACTGAATGGTGTCGGCACTCAGGAGATTGACAGTATGGCATTGCCGACAGGCAAGACGGATTGGGTGGATCCCGTTAGGGCAACTCCAAATAACACCCGTTATGTGCTCTATCCCACAAATGCGAGAGGAGAAGGCACAATGGGCAGCTGTATGGTGTATCTGCCAGGGGAATATGACAAAAAGCCCGAAAAGAGGTATCCCGTGATTTATTACCTGCACGGAGGCTCAGGCAACCAACGGGAGGGACGATGGCTGATAGCCAAGGCCGACAAGGCTATCAATGAGGGCAGGATGAAGCCTGTCATCATCGTGTGTCCACAGGCTTTGCCCATCGGCTGGTATATCAACGCCAATACCACCGACCCCAAGGTAACGTCCGGCCCGATTGAGGATGTGATGATAGGCGACCTCATACCATATATAGACTCACACTATCGCACCATAGCCTCGCGTGAGGGTAGGGGAATTGAGGGATTCTCGATGGGAGGGCGAGGCACACTGCTTCTTGCCTTCAAGCATCCCGACCTCTTTTGTGCGGCAAGCAGTGTGGCCGGAGCATTGGTGGATTGGGATGAGGAACCGCTGCAAAGGGCATTGGAATGTACCTTCGGAGATGTCAACAACCCCCTGTCGCGCACGTATTTCGACGCATGGCATCCCAAGGTGTTCGCATGTGTCAATGCACGCCATATCATCTCCAACGGTATGAAGATAAGAATGTTCGTTGGCGATAAGGACAGGCTTTATGAGGAAAACGGCCGTCATATCACGCAACGATTCCACGACTTGCTCGATGCCCTACAGATACCCCACAGCCTGAAAATTGTTCATGGAGCCAACCACAATCCTGCGGAGATTTTTGCCGATGGGATTAACGACTATGACACGTCGTTCTGGGATAATGCACTGATACATGATAACTGATATATGAACTTAATACTTGAATTTATGAAAAACAAGACTTTATTCTTACTTGCCATGATGATGGCATGGTGCGTAGGCTCAAAGGGAGCTGAGGCTGGAAATCACGTCAAGACGGTCACGTCGGTGAGCCGTGTGCTCGGAGACGGAAGAAAGGTGGCACGCCTGGTGATTGAATACGACGAGCCAATCCGAAACAAGAGCTTAGGGGTGGAGACGTTCAGCATTGAAGGTCGTGAGGTGGTGAGGACATACGCCAACACCCAACCCGAAACTGCAGAAAAGGGAGTGGACGGAAAGTATGTCATCGTGGAACTGAAGACCGAAGTTGACCTCAACTCGCGCCCGTTCCAACCACGCCAGGAAGATGCTGCCAAGAAGGCTGAGCGCGACAGGATGCAAGGTGGCCCCGGACTCAAGGCAGGATGGAGCACCGGCGGTGAGGACACATATCCGGGCAGCGCGACAGCCATACAGCTGAAAGACATCAAGACCAAGGGCGGAAAGACCTACAAGGCAAGCGACTCTCCAATAGAAACCACCGTGGAGCGCACTCTTGTGGCCGACGATTTCGTGCAACGCGAATACGTCAGTCCTTACACTGGACAAAAACTTCCCTACAACCTCTATGTTCCGGCGGATTACGACCCGACGCAAAGCTATCCTCTCGTGCTTTTCATTCACGATGCAGGAGTGGCAAGCGGACCGCTGACCAACACTCTTTATCAAGGCAACGGAGCCACATCATGGGCAGAGCCAGAGGCGCAGGCACGTCATAAATGTATAGTGGTGGCACCTGAGTATCCCTTCATCACCGTTGACGATAATTGGAACTACAGCCATCACCTTGACGCCACGATAGCCCTTTTGCGCCAGTTGCAGACGGAATATAGCATTGATGCCGACCGCATTTACACTATGGGGCAGTCGATGGGATGCATGTCGTCGATAGTCATGCTGCTCAAGGAGCCCCATCTCTTTGCCGGAGCCTTGTTGGTGGCAGGTAAATGGAATCCAGCAGTCATGGCTCCATTGAGCAGTCAGAATATTTGGATAATATCATGCGAGGGGGATGCCTCGAGCAACACTCTGCTGGGTGAGGCTGTAGCCCGTTGGCGTGATGATGGCCGCAAGGTGAGTGAGGCCACATGGGAAATGACTCTCACCACGGAGCAGTTTAATGCTGAGGCTGACAAGATGCGTGCAGAGGGCAACCATCTGCTGTTCACTCACCTTGTCGGAGGCAACCATCGTGCTACATGGTTTGTGGCCTACGGCATACCAAGCATCCAGGATTGGCTGTTTGAACAGAGGCGCAAGTAGCCGACGCATACAAATTAGATGTTGGTGGCTGCGCGAACGGGCAATCATGATAATTTTCGCAGTTCGGGGATGATGATCTTGCCGCGGCGAAGCTGGAGGAGACCTTCGCCACGGAGGGCGTTGAGCACGCGGGAGACATCAAGGCGACTGGCGTTGACCTCGATGGCGAGACGAGTCATGAGGATGCTGAACTCCTTGGGGCCTGTGGGAATGGTGCAGTGGGAGACAAGGAAATGGATGACGCGAGAGCGAAGGTCGGTGATGGCGGGATGCCAAAGGCGCGACTGCGCTTTCTGCGTCTTGGCGGCAAGAAGATTGAGATAGTTGATGCGGAAAACGTCAAACTGCTCGAAGAGGAACATCACCTCCGGCTTGGCGATGGACATGAAATTGCATGGAGAGAGTGTGGTGAACGTGGCGGAATAACGCTGGGTGAGACCGAAGAGATGCTCAAGCTGAATGACAAGGGGGGCATTGACAATCTCGCGCACGCTATATCCATGATCGTCAGACTGTTTCTCTGCTGAGAGCGAACCGTGGGTGAGGATGACTACAGCCTCGCAGCGGTCGCCCTCGCTGATCACCTTGGAGTCGGCAGGACGCTTGAAGAAGTCAAACTTGGTGTGGGCGACAATCTGCTGAAGGTCGTCGCGAGCCATTCCCATGAAGAGGGGCAGCTGGAGCAGTGGGGCAAATCCTATCATTTGGCTATCTTGTCCTTCATGGATGGGGAGAACCACACCTTGTTGGTGCCGTCGTCGCTGGCAAGAATGAAATATGCCATCAGTTCGGGATGGCGCGAGAGAATGGCCTTTGCCTTGTCGAGCCCCATCACCATGAAGGCAGTGGCATAGGCATCGGCTGTGGCACAGTCGTCGGCGATGACTGTGGATGAGAGGATATTATGCTGCACAGGATAGCCTGTGGAGGGGTCGATGGTGTGGGCGTATTTGCGTCCGTTCTTGTAATAGAAATTGCGATAGTTGCCGCTGGTTGCCATTGCCTTGTCGGTGACGTTGATGATGGTCTGTATCTCCTGGTTGACGTTCAG
>JBJEAY010000010.1:0-3826 GCA_051869575.1 Prevotella sp.
AGGAGCTGGAGGAAGTGGTAGTCGTAGGTTACGGTGTTCAGAAGAAGAAGCTCGTCACAGGTGCCACGGTTCAGGTGAAAGGTGACGACATTGCAAAACTTAATACCACAAGTGCTCTTCAGGCTATGCAGAGCCAAAGCCCTGGCGTTCAGATTACACAGTCAACAGGTCAGGCAGGTGACGGATTCAAGGTTAACATCCGTGGTATCGGTACAACAGGTAATTCAGCGCCTCTTTACGTTATCGATGGAATTACAGGTGGTGACATCAACTCTCTCAACCCATCTGACATTGAGAGTATCGACGTGCTGAAGGATGCCGCTTCGGCAGCAATCTATGGAGCTCGTGCTGCTAATGGTGTTATCCTTGTTACCACAAAGCAGGGTAAGGCTGGTAAACTGCAGGTGTCTTACGACGGATATGTAGGATGGCAGTATCTTGCCAAAGAACCAGACGTACTTGATGCCAAAGAATATATGTATGCCGAGGAGCTGAAGGCATTCAACGGAGGTAACTCAATTAAACCATGGTCAAGCGTTCTTCCTACAGAACTATACCAGTCTATCATGGACGGCACATGGAACGGCACAAACTGGCTGAAGGAGTCATACCACAAGGGAGCCCCGACACAGAACCACGCAGTTAATCTCACAGGTGGTAACGAAGTATCAAAATTCTCAATGGGTGTTTCTTATACCAACCAGAAGGGTATTCTTGGAGGCGAAGTGCAGTCAAACTATGAGCGTTATAATGCCCGTATGAATTCAGAGCATATCCTGCTCAAGGCAAAGGACTTCGACGTTATCAAGATTGGTGAAAACATCACTTTCAGTCATAAGGGACGTAACGGTATCTCTGTGGGCAATATGTATTGGAACAACGTGCACTCTCTGCTTATGGGCAACCCGTTGCTTCCTGCATACGACGAGGATGGCAGCTACTATTGCAACGACGCAATGAACCGCGATGGTTGGAGCAAAGGTAGCGGTGCCAGCAATCCTCTGGCTTCAGCAGCCCTTTCATCACAGGGCTTGAACGAAAGCAAGTCATGGAACCTTGACATGATTGCATATTTGGAAGTTCAGCCTATCAAGAACCTTATCTGGCGCTCACAGTTCGGCTACAAGTTGTGGAACTCAACATACCGCCAAATGGAGAAAGTGTCAAACAATGGTTCTGTACCTGTAACAGAGGAAGCCGTAAACCAGAATATGGAAACAGGTTCAAAGATAACATTTGAGAACACATTGGCATACACATTGCAACTTGGCAAGAACAACCTCAATGTTGTAGTAGGTAATTCAATCGAGAAGAACTCGTATGGAGTGAAGATGGATGTTACTTCACACAACTCGCTCTTCGGCGACGACTGGGATCGTGCATATCTTAGCAACACCAAGCCAGCCGACTATAACATAGGCATAACAAAACTCGTTGGTGAACCTCTCGGCGACTGGTCGTTGGCTTCGTTCTTCGGTCGTGCAAGCTGGAACTACGACGAGAAGTACATGGCTCAGTTCACAATCCGTACCGATGGTTCTTCAAACTTCATGCGTGGACACCGTTGGGGTACATTCCCTTCAGCATCAGTTGGTTGGGTTGTTACAAACGAGAAGTTCATGCAGAAGACATCTTCTTGGCTTGACTTCTTGAAGATTCGTGCCTCTTGGGGTCAAAACGGTAACCAGAGTATCTCGAACTTCCAATATCTTACTTCTTATGCATTCGACAACCTCAACGGTTACTATTTCGGCATCGACAACAAAACACTGCAGACCACTGGCGGATATGCCGACATTCTGAAGAACGAGGACGTTACATGGGAAACATCCGAGCAGATTGACCTTGGTATTGATGCACGTTTCTTTAGCGGTCGCCTCGCTTTCAACTTCGACTGGTATCAGAAGAAGACAAAAGACTGGCTCGTACAGGCTCCTATTCAGGCCGTATGGGGACTTGGTGCTCCTTATATCAATGGTGGTGACGTAAAGAACACTGGTGTTGAAATTGGCTTTAGTTGGAACGACCGCATCGGCAAGGACTTCTCTTATGGAGCAGGCTTCAATCTTTCTACCAATAAGAATAAGGTTACACGCATTGCCAACTCTGAAGGTATTATCCATGGTCCGGCATCAGTTCTCCACCAGCAGGAAGAAGAAATCTTCCGTGCTGAGGTTGGCAAGCCTATCGGATATTTCTGGGGTATGAAAACTGCAGGAGTGTTCCAAAACCAGGCTCAGATTGACGAGTGGACAAAGAAATATACCGATGAACTTCATGGCACACCTCAACCTGGCGACCTTATCTATGTAGATACAAACGGCGACGGTTTGGTGAACAAGGCTGATAAAGTTGAAATAGGTAATCCTCATCCAGACGTAACAATTGGTTTCAACATTCATGCTGAATACAAAGGCTTTGACTTTGCCGTAACAGGAAGTGGAGCATTCGGTCAGCAGATTGTGCGTACATGGGATAAGGGCGAGAGCACCATCTCTAACTACAACAAGAAGATACTCTATGGTTCATGGAAGGGCGAGGGCACAAGCAATTTTCTGCCAAAGCTCGACAATATGAACGGTGTGAACTGGATGACATTCTCAGACATCTGGGTAGAGGATGCTGACTATGTTAAGATTCAGAACGTAACTCTGGGTTATGACTTTGCCCGCCTCTGGAAGCACTGCCCATTCGGACAGCTTCGCCTCTATGTTCAGGCTCAGAACCTGTTTACATTCACTGGCTATTCTGGTATGGATCCTGAAATCGGTTCATCAGGTGGCAATGATGATTCTTACTCTTGGGGAGCTGGTATCGACAATGGTTTCTACCCAAGTCCAAGAACTTATTTGGTAGGTGTTAATATTAAATTCTAAACGTACAACGACATGAAAAAGATATATATGTTATGTCTTGCAGCAGCAATGATATTCAGTTTCAGCAGCTGCGAGGACTTCCTCGACTCCGAGAACTACACAGGTAAGGACTCGGGAAACTTTCCAAAGACAGAGGATGACGTTGACCAAATGGTTTCGTCGGTTTACAAGGCTTCTTTCTACCAGCAATGGCAAGGAGAATACGGTAACAATCCTCACAAATATTTCGCATATGCAAACATTGCGTCTGACGACATGTTCGGTGGTGGCGGACAAAACGACATCAATACTCAGATGCTTGACCACCTGCTCTATACATCAGACACTGACTTTGAGGGTTATTGGTCAGCCTGTTACGCAGCAATAGCACGCGCTAATGCCGCTCTTGCTGCCGTTGACAATGTAACCGACGAAGACTTACGCAACCAGACTAAGGGTGAGCTGCTCTTCTTGCGCGCATTCAACTATTTCGACATGGCAAAGTGCTTTGGCAATATACCATTGCTTGAAAAAGCTCCTGATGGAGTAGAAGAAGCTCAGACATCTCCTGAGCAGAAAACTCCAGAGGAAATATTCAAGAAGATTGCCGCCGACCTCTATGTCGCTACAAAGATTATGCCGGCATACAAGTATGATGGTTGGAGCAAGGTGCAGTTTGGTAAGGCCACCCGCTGGGCAGCTGAAGCTCTTCTCGCTCGTGCATTCCTTTACTATACAGGATTCTTCAATCAGACTTCGATGCCAATGGAGCCAGTTGAAGGCTATGATGCAACTGAGGTTACAAAGGACTATGTGGTAGAATGCCTTAACGATGTAATCAACAACTCAGGTTTTGGACTGCTTGATGATTATCGTTCTCTATGGTGCTACTCTAATGAGTTGACTGCAAAGGATTATAGCTTCGTGAAAGATCTTGCAGAGACATGGACAGAAGGCAACAAAGAGGCAAT
>JBJEAY010000011.1:0-3824 GCA_051869575.1 Prevotella sp.
TCAATGAAATGGGATATTCTCATGCAGAGATTGACGCTAAGCTGAAAGAGGCTTTCGACGGACTTTTCACCTTCACTCCCGACCCATTTGGAGGCCAGTTCACCGACCCCTCCTATCATATCCCCGTTTTCTACGAGATATGGGCGAAATATGCCGATGACGGTCGCTCGCAGTTCTCACCCACGTTAAAAGTCGCGATTTCATCGACCGTCTGTGGAACTCCCGCCATGAGCCCTACGACGATGGCTATTTCGATGCCTACTACGATGGACTCGTCCGTCTTTTTGCACTCATGCACCTCAGCGGGCGTTATCGCATAATAGAAAACGATCGTTTGTAGGGTCTTACCTCGTGTAAGACCGCATTATGAGATTGGGCTGTGCGAGATGCCGCCCTTGTGCCCATCGCGGTATTGCTGGGGCGTGATACCTGAATATTTTTTGAAAGTCTTGTTGAAATAGGAGCAGTCGTAATAGCCCAATTTCATAGCCACGTTCTTGATGGTGTCGTCGCTGGTTATGAGGAGGAGTTCGGCTGCTTCCATTTTCTTTTTTGTGATATAGGCAATGGGAGTGTCGCCTGTGTGCCTCTTGAATGTGCGGATGAAATGATCCTTCGACATGCACGCCTTATTGGCAAGGCTCTCCACATCGATGTTCTCACTCAGACTGCCACGGATATGCGCCAGCACCATCCTTATACGGTCGTCGCCCGTTTCAACCTTCGGGGTGGCATTCTTGAGGAATCGCGACAGCAGGATAAACAGTATTCCGCGCGACTCAACCTTGTCGGGGAAGGGACGGCGAAGGTTCATGTCGATGTTGCTCACAAGCGTCTTGTGGTTGTCGTAGATGTCGGGATTGGACATGGGCAACCGGAGGAAGGGGTTGATGTATGCCAGTCGCTTAAACAATTCGATGTCGTATTCCGTGGCATCTGCCTCTACGGGGAAGTCCCAGTTGTCGAGTATGCTTTCAGCCTCGTGGTTGTTCTCATATATATGCACATAATAATGCGTGAACAGCGAGTCGCAGATATAGCTGTGGGTGGTGAATGAGGGGATGTAATAGAGATGGCCTGAAGTGAGGTCGTATGTGCCCGAGGGCAGGGAAATCTGCGCCTTGCCTTCCACCACGAGATACAGTCGCGCAAAGGGGCTTCGCACGTTCTTCCAGTTCCAGTCGCCGTCGTGTCGGGCGAATCCCACGTTGAGTGTATATACGTGGAGTTTGTCTATTGGGTAATTCATGGTGCAAAGATAATAAATGTCAGCGATATTACGCAATGAAATGTCGATTTTTTACTATGTTTTATTATTTATTCAAAGAATATTATGCAATCAGTCGATAATATACCATCGAATGTCTTTTTTTTCCAACGCCTGATTGTCATCATCTTCATACCTTTGCGCCACAATTATCTGAAAATTAAAAACTTGATATATATATGCAGTATAATGAAATTGGAAAGACGGGAATGAATGTCTCCAACCTCGGGTTTGGAGCCTCGTCGTTGGGTGGCGTGTTCCACGGAATACGCGAGGAGGAAGCTATCGAGGCTGTGAATGTGGCTGTGGATGGAGGTATTAACTTTATCGACGTGTCGCCGTACTACGGTCACTTGAAGGCTGAGACGGTGTTGGGCAAGGCTCTCAAGGACATACAGCGCGACAGATATGTGCTATCCACCAAGGTGGGACGCTATGGCAAGGACGGGGTGAACTATTGGGACTACTCGGCCAAGCGTGCCAAGGAGAGTGTGTATGAGAGTATGGAGAGATTGAATGTGGACTATATCGACCTCATCAATGTGCACGACGTGGAGTTTGCCGACTTGCAGCAGGTGGTGGATGAGACGCTTCCGGCTCTCGTCGAACTGCGCAAGGAGGGCGTGGTGGGCCATGTGGGTATCACCGACTTGCAGCCCGAAAACCTCAAGTGGGTGATTGAGCACAGCGAGGAGGGCACGGTTGAGAGTGTGCTCAACTTCTGCCACTACTGCCTGAATGACGACCTGTTGACTGAGTATTTCGACTTCTTCGAGAGTCGCGGTATTGGTGTCATCAACGCTTCGCCCTTCTCCATGGGATTGCTCTCCATGCGTGGTGCTCCTGACTGGCATCCTGCCACGGCTGCACTGCGCGAGGCTTGTGCCAAGGCGGCAAGATATTGTGATGAACAGGGTTATCCTATTGACAAGCTTGCCATCCAGTATTCCACATCATGCAACGAGCATATCGCCACCACTCTCTTCAGCAGTGCCAATCCGAAGAACGTGCTGAAGAACATAGAATATGTAAACGAGCCTATCGACTGGCAACTCGTGGAGAGGGTGCAGGAGATCATTGGTGACCAAATGGGAGTGAGATGGAAGAATTCATAATAGATTCACATAGCCATTTGTGGCTCAGACAGGATGCGATGGTGGATGGCCAGGCAGTGAGGACATTGGGCAAGAACGGGTCGCGCTCGCTGTTCTTCGGCGAGGAGCGACAGATGTTGCCACCATTCATGATCGACGGACGGAACACGGCTGAGGTGTTCCTGAGTAATATGGACTATGCCCAGGTGTCGGCAGCAGTGGTGGTGCAGGAGGTGATCGACGGTTGCCAAAACGAGTATCTCACTGAGGTGCAGCACAAGTGGCCCGACAGATTCTTCTGCATGGGTATGTGCCACACTGAGGGCGAGGCGGCACGACTGAAGGCGGCAGGTCTGAAAGGCATTGCCATTCCAGGGCATCGCCTCTCGACACCACTTCACGACATGATGCCGGTGTTCAAATATATGGAGCGAGAGGGAATGATACTCTCCATGTGTCTTGGTGAGGACGAGCGACAGATAGCCGAGATGGGAGAGATTATCGAGGAATGTCCCAATCTTAAGGTGGCGATAGGACATTTCGGAATGGTGACCACGTCGGCTTTTGAGAGTCAGGTGAAGTTGGCGCTCAGAGGTAAGAACGTGATGATAGAGTCGGGCGGCATCACATGGCTCTTCAACGCGGAGTTCTATCCCTTCCCCTCGGCTGTGGACAGTATAAAACAGGCCGCCGACTGGGTGGGCATCGACCGACTGATGTGGGGCAGCGACTATCCACGCACCATCACTGCGATTACCTACCGTATGTCATACGACTTTATTCAGAAGTCGAGCGAAATGAGCGATGCCGACAAGGCTGCCTTCCTCGGTGGTAACGCAAAGGGGTTCTACGGTTTTGATAAACTTGTGGAATTACCGTATATTAAAAATATGAGTGAGTGAAGAATATGAAAGCAATACAGATAACAGAGGAGCGCAAGATGGCGCTCGTGGAAATAGACAACGTGAATGAATTGAAGCCCGGAGAGGTGCTTCTGAAAATGGAGTATGTGGGATTCTGTGGTTCTGACCTCAGCACATTCCTCGGCAAGAACCCGATGGTGAAGATGCCCGTAATACCAGGCCATGAGGTGGGTGCTACCATCATGGAGGTGGGCAGTGAGGTGCCCGTAGGACTGAAACCTGGAATGACCGTAACGGTGAATCCCTATACCAACTGCAATAAGTGTGCATCGTGTCGTAATGGCCGACCTAATGCCTGCAAGGACAACCAGACTCTCGGTGTGCAGCGCGACGGAGCTATGCGCGAATATCTCGTCATGCCATGGGAGAAGGTGATTCCAGCAGGATTGCTCACTCCCCGCACATGTGCCTTGGTGGAACCGATGAGTGTGGGATTCCATGCCGTGTCGAGGGCTCAGGTGACGGACATTGATGTGGTGCTTGTGATTGGTTGCGGTATGGTGGGCCTGGGAGCGATAGTGCGCTCGGTGCTTCGTGGTG
>JBJEAY010000012.1:0-3822 GCA_051869575.1 Prevotella sp.
CTACTTTTCCGTAAGGATGATTTCCGACCAGGACAGCTACCTATATTAAGCCGTGCCATCCAGAATAAGAGCGTCATAGGTCTGCTACCTACTGGTGGCGGTAAGTCTTTGACATACCAATTGGCTGCCATGCTTCAGCCCGGAGTCACGTTGGTAGTTGACCCGCTTAGGTCTCTTATGGCAGACCAGTATGATGGACTGATAAAGGCAGGCATCGACACCTGTACGTATATCAACTCCATTGTCGATGCAGAAGAGAAAGAGAAACGGGCAAAGATGATGGAAACATCAATGGTACAGTTTGTATTCCTCTCGCCGGAACGGCTATGTACATACAGCTTCCGTGAGAAGTTGAGAAACATGCACAATGTTGGTGTTTACTTTAGCTACGGTGTTATTGATGAAGTACACTGCGTTTCGGAATGGGGGCATGATTTCCGTTTTACTTATTTGCACCTTGGAAGGAATCTCTATCAATATGTGTTACCTAAACAAAAGGACGGTGATAAGCATTTAACGTTGTTCGGACTTACAGCTACTGCTTCCTTTGACGTTTTAGCAGACGTAGAAAGAGAACTGTCTGGTGATGGAGCGTTTGAACTTGATTCCGACACAATTATAAGAGAAGAAAATACAAACCGCCTTGAACTACAGTATAAGATAGAACGAGTTCCTGTCGTATGTGAGGAAGATGAATACTACGACAGAAATCACATGCTTAACGATGGTCTGCCCAAGGCGGTAAAAATGACAAGTAAATGGAGTGTCTATCCGTCCAAACAGGAATTCTTAAAAGACTATCTGGAAAAAATTCCCAGATTCATTGAGGAACTGGAAGAACCAGAATCTGTTGCGTTGATAAAAGAACGTTTTAATGAGCGTCAGAACATCGAAGGAAGTATTGATGATGATTTGTCTGTTGAATTACCAAAAGATTTCTTTGGGGATTCAGAAGTATACGCTCAGGCAGGAATTGTTTTTTGTCCGCATAAAAACAACACTGGCATATCCGTAAACGCAAATAAAGATTCACTATGCGAGAGTGTTCATAAGTTGGGTACGTTTATGGGTAGCGGGGATGGAGACGATGCTGACGAGATTGACAGGGAATCGTTTGAAAACCTAGACTTGTTCCGTGAGAACAAGTTGCCTTTAATGGTGGCGACTAAGGCATTCGGTATGGGAATTGACAAGCCGAATGTGCGCTTTACGGTGAACATGAACTATTCAAGCTCCCTGGAGAGTTTTGTTCAGGAAGCCGGACGTGCAGGACGCGACAGAAAGATGGCTTTATCATGCATCTTATTAGCGGATTACAAGCTTGTCAGAATTAACCGTAGTTGCCCAGTCAATAACTTCCCGATGTCTATCATCCGAAACAAATGGTTTTACGATGGCGACCTTCAGGAGATATTAGATCACTATGGGTTATCTATTGATGAGAGATATTTTGATTATTGTACGCCGGAAAAGGACATGGTAAAGCTCCATTGCGATGTTTGTAACCAACGATTTGCATTCCGTCTATGTAATCAAGACTGCCAACGTTGTAATAGAGGTCCTTGTGAAGGTGAATGTTCCGTGTATAATCAGTGTCAATTAAGGAGAGTTCCTGACGCTGGAAGAGGGTATGTATATAAAAATGACTTGGAAGAACTGCTCCGGCAATCCGGGCTATCCATTCCAGCCCGAGCTTTTGAATACCAGAACGTTGACTTTGAAACGGTAATGTACTTTTATAATAACAACTTCAAAGGAACACTCGTTGAAAAGAGGACTATGTTTGAACTCTTAAGCCGTTCTAAAACACAGATTTTCTATGGAAACGATGCAGAATTAAAAGACACGGTTCAAGTGTCTGATTTCCTGCAGAAGGTACTTGAAGCCAAAGAAGGAACTGAGGTGGTAGCTTTCATTTCTTCCATCCCTATTTATCTGTTTGATAATGGTGGCATACAGGAGAAAGTCTATTTGATATGGAAAGAAGGCGCAGCACGCCGTGTACGTAATATTGAGAACGGAATAGAGTACGATACAAATAAGGATAGTCTGGAAATCCTCAGAGATAAGAGTGATATAGCCAAGGCTATCTATAGAATGTGTTGTATTGGCCTCATAGATGATTTTACAGAAGATTATGGGAAGAAGGTCTATCGTGTCGTAGCCGTAAGGAAAAAGGATGGCTCCTATTACCAAGCATTGCAATCATTCCTTGAAAGGTACTACACGAAGGAAAGAGCTGTTCAGGAAATTAATAAAGTTCCAAACTACAAGGGCGAAAATGAAGTTCACAAATGTTTGGGCTACCTGACAGAGTTTATTTATGAAAAAATTGCAGTAAAGCGGAAACAAGCGATTGATGACATCCGCTCATTCTGCATTGAAGGCATTAGCTATGGTGATAATTGGAAAGATGCAAATGAAGCTCTTAAAGACTACATTTACTACTACTTTAATTCTAAATATGCTCGTAAGGATTATCAAACAGAGAGTGGGCAGGACTTCTCTCTTACCGATGACACTAAAGAAGGAAAAGAGTCATCGTATGATATCCTTTTTAAATATATGAGGGTCATAGATGATGATGTTGTTGGTACCAGCTCCCCAAAAGATAACATCAAACACTTGCAAGGTGCAGTCCGTTTAATCAGAAGAGCTATAGCAGAGCCAAATCCTACATTGGACTTTTTGAATGTTTATTGCCTCACATATCTAAAAGTGGGAGCTAACCGCAACTTGCAAGAAGAATTGAAGAATAGTTATATGCGTGGTTATCGGGATTTCCACAAAAGGACGGGTGACAAGCAATACTTCTATCAGAAGATGGAGGAGTTCAAACGTGCATTTACAATCGATGGGCGAAATGCCGCTACAGACGAAGAAATAAGTCAAATGCGAACCTGGGACATGCTGTGTGAAGTTGATCTGCACAATGAATGGCTCAATGGGTTTAAGAATAATTATTTATCTGAATAACAAATATAATAGCCATATGGAATCAAATGAACTTTTAGCATCGTTGGCAAAAATGGAAGCCAGCCTGAACGAAGTTGAAACTGCAAGAAAGCAGGTGGAATCAACAGTCAATGCAAGCTCCGAGTTGCAGAAGGAAGTCAGAGAATATGTTTCTGCTGTTAAAGCTCTCTGTGCAAGCCTTCAGTCATGGGCATCTGATTTGCGAGTACGTGAAGGTGCTCTGTCCCGTGAATATGAAGAGGCAATAACACGTATTGGCTCTACTTGTACCGAAGTCATCCGCTCATTTGAAACTGAAGTGGAAAAGACAAGTAAGGATTTCAAAGTTCATACAGAGCATGTAATTGAAAGATTTACCGAGCATATTGGTAAACTTGACAAGCATGTCCAAGAATTGAATGCGCTAAAGGATGAGACTAAGAAGGCTACGTCAGAAATTCGGACAGTCAAAGAATCACTTTTTCAAATATCAAAGGATTTAAAAGAGTCCCAGGAAAGTCAGGATGCTGTTCTGAATAACCTTAAACAAAAGAGTGACGAGATAATAGGCAAAACAGATGGTATCGTTGAAAAGATAGAATCTCTACATGGCAAAGCAGATAATATTAGTTTACAACTCTCCCAGATTGATTCTTTGAGTCATGAAATAAAGACTTCTTGTGAAAAAATATATTCAACATTAAAGTCATCAACAGAATCATTATTGAAGATTGTAGAGACTTCAAAGAATGAAACGGCAAAAAATATCAATATCAACAGATGGATAATAATAGCAGTTTTCATTATCTTACTAATTTAAGTTTCGCAAGTACTGATTTCCAGAGGTTGGGGCATAAAAAATCGACA
>JBJEAY010000013.1:0-3814 GCA_051869575.1 Prevotella sp.
GATATAAAAACCATAATGGCATCAGGCGAGCGGGTGACGCTCGAATGTAAGAAAGCACAGAATAGTGTCCCTAATTCCCTGTGGGACACCTACTCTGCTCTTGCCAACACATACGGAGGAACCATACTGCTTGGTGTGGTGGAGCATACGGAAGAGAAAGACAAGGCAAAGCGGTTTGAAGTCGTGGGAGTGGAGGATGCCGACAAGATACGCAAGGACTTGTGGAATATCATCAACAGCAAGGAGAAAGTGAATGTAAACCTGCTCCGTGATGAGGATGTGCAGGTCGTGGATGTTGAAGGCAAAAGCGTTGTTGCTGTCAATGTGCCGCGTGCGGAATCCTCTGTACGCCCTGTTTATATCAACAACAATCTGTCGAGAGGCACATTCAAACGCAATCATGAAGGTGACTATCATTGCACCGAACAGGAATTGAAGATGATGCTTCGTGATGCCAATGAAGCAGGTAATGACAGGATGATATTGGAATATTATACAATGGACGACATTGATATTCCTACGTTGGAGAGTTACCGCATCATGTTCAAGACGGACAATCCCGACCACGTATGGAATGACCTTGACCATAAAGACTTTCTTATGCAATTAGGCGGATATGCCATTGACCGGAAAGAAAGGATTGAAGGTCTCACAATGGCAGGACTGCTGATGTTTGGCAAGGGATTGCCCATTCGTGACAGATTTGATAATCTGCGGATGGATTATATCGACAAGTCACATCTTATAGGCGAACAGCGGTATAGCGACCGCCTTACTTACGACGGCAGGTGGGAAAACAACCTTTATAACTTCATGCGGATGGTACTGCCGAAGCTGACGATTGACCTGCCCCGACCTTTCCGAATGGAGGGAGTAATACGCAAGGACGATACTTTACAACATAAGGCTGTGAGAGAAGCTGTTACGAACATGATTATCCACGCTGACCTGATGCTCAATGGTATTCTGAGAATCGAGAAATATGATGACCGTATCGTTCTCACCAATCCCGGTTTGCTTAAACTCCCGATAGAACAGATATATCAAGGAGGTGAGTCAAAGGCTCGTAACCAAAGAATGCAGAATATGTTCCGTATGATTGGCTATGGAGAGAACCTCGGTTCTGGTTTCCCACTTATTCTGAACGCATGGAATGAAAAGCATTGGATAAGGCCAGAATTGGTTGAACAGCCTGAACTGATGCAGGTGAAGCTGACCCTCTATTTTGAGAATGACCCTGTAAATGACCCTGTAAATGACCCTGTAAAACTAACAGATAGGCAGAACATGATACTGCAAATGTTCGATGAAGACAAGACTTTAAGCAGGGAACGTTTGTGTGAAAAAATGGGATTATCTAAAGCTACTATAAAACGTGAAATCGCATATCTTAAAAGTATTGGCAAACTTAAAAGAATGGGTAGCGACAAAAGTGGATATTGGTTGGTTGAAAAAAGAGTTTGAACTTATAAGGATTTCTTATCAGTTGTTCGGAATGTCCGAACAACTGATATGACTGTCTTGTACTGATATAGGTAAACAATAGGAACGAAATGGCTTATCGCGTCTTCCTCCGATAGTCTGACAGGCGGATGTGATAGGTTGCTATGTCTGAGGAGAGGGAGTCTTGCGACTTGCGATGGAGGGTCTCGGCATCAAGAAGGTCGGTGAGCGCAATCGTTCCGGCACGATACTGGTCCATGGTCATGCGGAGATTCTCGGCAGACTCCTCCACGGCAGTGCGGGAAATCTCTACCTGACGGGATGCCTCGTCGAGATTACACCATGCCGTCTCGATGTCGATGCGGATTTTCTCCTGAATGTCGAGATAGTCGTTTTGTGCCTGCTTCCATGCCAACTTCTTTCGGCGGACGGAGTGGTTGTTTGTCCACAGACTGCTGACAGGGATGGACACCATGCCGAAGACAAGACCGTTCTTCATGTCATCGCCACCCAACATCTGACTCATTTGCATGGGCATGTTCTGCACCTTATTATATATACCCATCACCCCAACGGATAGGGACGGAAGAAGTTTGGCGCGCTCCACCTTCATCTGCCACTGGCACGCCTCCACGTTCTTGGCGGCAAGAAGCACCTCCTCGCGCTGCATCAGGGCACTGACATCGCAGGACGCAAGAGCAGTTTCCACACCCGCCATTGAAGAGTCAGACAACACAATGTCTATGCTGTCATTCAGCCGTCCTATCTGTTGGGCAAGAAGCAAAAGCATGACGCGTTCGGCATTCTCCAGTTTCACACGGCTACTGGCAATCTCCTTCTGACGCAACTTCACCCTTATGAGGTCGTTGCGGGTAACCAATCCCGCCGTGACAAACTGTTCCACCTGTCGATACACCTCGTCAACCTGTTTCGCTGCAGCAGCCACCGTAGCGAGATTGTATTTCACCTGGGCTATCTGCCAGAAATTTTCAGTCACTTTCTGCACGACATCCTTTTCTGTCAGACTTTGCTGCAGATAAGCCACATCCTGTTGCACCTTCGCCAAGCGATTAGCACCGGTAATCTGACCGCCGGCATATATCGGCTGAATAGCGGAAACACTGGCAGCAAACATCCCCTCGCCTATCGCCATCTCGTCGAAGAGACGGAAAGCGGCAATATTGGCTGACACCTGAGGGAAGTAATTGGCGTATGCCTCATCACGCAATTCCCTTGCCGACTCTATGTCAAGAGCCACATTCTGTAACTGACGGTTGTAGCGACGGGCATCAGCTATGCACTCATCAAGTGTCAACTTCGTCTGCGCCCTCATATCCATGGCAAGGGCACTGAATACAGCTAATGCAATGATCAAGCAAACTTGCCATTGCTCATTTGACTTAACGAAAACTTTCATTTTGATTTCTTGTCTTTAATTTTCCAATAAACAACAGGCAGCACGGTTACCACCAATACAAGTGCGCCTATGCCTCCTGCACAGATACTCACTCCCACCGGCATCCAAAAGCTTGTGGCAGCAATAATCATCGGCACCACACCTACAGCCGTAGTGGCTGTGGTAAGGAAGATAGGCACCATACGCCGGCGACCCGCATCAAAGGCAGCATCACGAGCCGACCATCCATGGCGCATCTTGTCATTGGCATGTTCGAAGATAAGTATCTCGTTGCGCATGATCATACCCATCAAGGTAATGATTCCGAATACGGAGGTAAAACCTACGGGACGCCCCATGAGCCAAAGTCCGAACAAGGTGGATGGCACACACAGGAGCATGGCGAAGATGCACACAAAGGCAATCTTATAGTTCTTGAAGTTGAACAACAGGAAGAAGAAGATGAGCAAGATAGCCACGGCAAGACCGGTGACGATGTCGCCGCCCGTCTCCATATCGTTTTCGGGTTCACCTCCCACCTCAAAGCGCACTCCGGGCGGCAGTGTTATCTCGTTCGCTATCATCTCGCCGTAATAGTTGTGCAGGGCATTGGTATATACACCCCTCTTTGCCTCGATGTTCACTGTGATGCAGCGCACTCCGTTGCGATGAAGTATATTGGTGACTCCCCACTCAGGCCTTACATCGGCAAACTGTCGCAGTGCTGCCGTCGTTATGGGTGATGAGAGATAAACATCTCCCAAGCTGGCCATTTTCAGACTGTCGGAAGCAGCATCCTTCAATACAATAGGCAGATTATACTTGCCTTCCCACACATCGCCCACCTGCACATCGCCGGTGTTCATCATCAGCTGCAGTTCGGTAAGCGGGCGACTGAAACCCAACTGCTGCGCCCTTACGGGTAGGGTGTTCAAAATTGTCTATATCAACGAGACGAAAAAGTGACGTATGTCA
>JBJEAY010000014.1:0-3813 GCA_051869575.1 Prevotella sp.
CCTGCGAAAGGTCAAATAATTCATCGACACATTTCAAATTGCCAATAGTATCGTACTTGCTTCTCTTAGGCTGCTCTATCTTTCTGATAGTTCCAAGAACGACCTGAGCAGTGTCTGCTGTGTTACCAAAGTCAAGCCAGTAATAAGGTTGAACAAGATCTGCGTCACGAAATCTATCACCTCTTAGGTCCTTTCGTAGGAACTTGCCTATCTTCACCCTTGAAGCCACATTGTCGACACAAGTTATCGTAATATTGGCTGTAGCACTGGTCTTAGATGGATAGTGTTCTATTTCTGCATCCCAATCAAAACCAAAGAACCTGTTAATACGTGTAGCAAGGACTATTGCCTTGTTCAGACCAACCTCTGCACTCGAAAACAACTGCCTGCCAAGATTAGACCTTGTGACAATATCTCCGTCAATGATGGTTACATGAAGTCCAGGATGCCCGAGCTGCATAAGAGCACAGTTTATCCTTGCAAGCGCAGTTACTACTTGACACCCTGTTCCACCGGCTCCTATCACGTTGATGCTCACTTGATGATATGGGTTTAGCAAATAGTCTTCTGTATAATGTATTCTACTCATTTTAACAAGTCATTTAAGGTCTTTGAAATTGGCTTGAGCTCATCCTGTGGAAACGGTGTTCCTTTGGATATACACTCTTTCGTTATGGTTGAGAGATTACCGAGGCAGGGGTTAGTCCCAAGAATGTGGGAGAACTCTGACTTCCAAAACATATCTTCCCAATAGGCAATGATATTCTCGAACGTTCTTTCCTCTGGGTATTTTATCTTTGAGTTGCCAAGGCAGACGTGGTCAGTGTCAGTATTCATAAAAGGAGCTGCAAAGAGTTGTCTCTTTGGCTTATTTCCTTTGAAAGCATACATCGACAGCGTCTTGTCACTGACTACATAAACAAGTCCAGGAACAATCATCTTGCCATTAGGTATTTCAAGTTTCTCGCTAAAAAATAGAAACCTCTCTTCTGGTTTGTGATACCAAACAAGTTTTTCATGCCCCATCCTCGTATCACAATAAAGCACGTTTTCAGGAACAACACCATAGATACTGCTGTCTATCTGTTTATTGCTTTTTGAGAGAGTACTCACCAACTTTACGATAGTTTCTTTCTTCATCGGTTTGCCTGCACCCATTGAGCCGTCTTTGAGAATGCTATGCTGTTCGAGATAAAACATTTCTTCCGATGATACACCTTTATCCGCCTTATAGGCAATGATAGCACAAAAAGGCTCATATACTTGTTTCAATATGTCTGTTATCTTGCTCATTTTAATGCGTCTATTAAATTCTCAATACACTCTGCCCACCTCATGGGGTAATTATCCGTAAGTTTCGATTTGATGTCCTTGTCATCAATGTACGAATGAACCATGAGATTACCTACTTGGAAATCATCAGCATATGAATTGATAGCATCTATTAAGTACTCTACTATCGGATCATCCTGTTTATAGCAGAAAATGAATGTCCTGCAGAAGTCCATTATTTCGTATGGCTCTTGATTGCCGTTATCAAAATCATCACCGTAGATTTCTTTTAGTTTGCTTATATGGAAATCAGCAATCCATTTCTCTTTGCAAAGATTGGCAACATCTTCGATGGCTACAAGAAGGCAAATGTCATTATAGTTGCTCTCTTTCATCTGCCTTACCAATTCAAGAACTTTCGAAGATAGGCTTCCTTTATTTTGCATTTCAACACTATGTATCTCCTCGAATAGATGATAAATATCACCTTGAACGTAGCTTGATGCATAATCCCTATAGTCATCATCCCACTGCTCTAAAGCGTCCATATCTACCTCCAGTTTCTCCTTGCCCCATGAGTCGTTTTCAAGTTGCCCAAGGCTATATTCAAAATCATAGCTTTCTTTCGGAAATAGGAACATATCTTCTCGATGAAGCATTGCGAATGTATGCAACAGAAGTTCTCTGGTCTGTTCGTCACAGGTAGATAATTTGTGTATAGGAACGGTCCAAATTGTATAATAATCAAACTTGTTCACGGATTTATACACCACAAACCTAAAGTCATCGCTATCCTTGACATCCTTTACGCATTCAATGCTCATGTCATTTTCTGGAAGATGCTCTGAAAGGTAGTTATACAATTCCTTTAGGTCATACTTGAAATTCCCTGTTAATGCAGGAAGCCGAAAGTCCATTCCAAACTCTCTATAGAAGTGTTCCACAGAGGTCCTTAGTCTTGAAATGCAATCGTCCTGCTTTACGCAAGCAATGGCAGTATTACCAGCTATCAAATAGCCGGGTATGCTATCAAATCTGGTAGTCAGAAAACGATTGCGTTTCCTGCTTCCGGAGTGACGCTTTCTTTTGTCACATCCCTCTCGTTGAGTGAACTCGATAGTATTCGACCTATTTGCTGATATAACTGCCATTGCTCTTTATTTTTTTTGTCTTTATCCATCAGCCCTTGGTTCCAACGGTTGTCTTGAATGTGTACACAGCCTTATCGTTCTCGATTTTCGGACCATGCACATTGCTTGTAGTCAGCTCTGGGTATTGGTTGGAGTAAAACGCCATTACCTGCTCTGGTGACATGTCGGGATTAGGGTCAGACAAGGTAACCTTACCATGCTGGAAAACTCTCTTATAGTTCGTTACATTCAGTGCCATAATTCAATGATTTTTGAGGGTTAGTCTTCGTTGTCGTCACTTTCATTATCGCTATCATTCTCGATGGGGGCGTTAGCCTTGGTTGATTTGGACAGTTTCACGTTCTTGCCGTCAGATTTGTCTTCAACTCCTCCAAACAGCCCTTGTTCCGTTTCGCTGTTCACTTTCTTGATGAAATTATCAACCTTTGAGGTGCCACCACCAACACTGCCTGCAATCTTTCCTGCATTATTGGCACAAACAAGAGCATCCTTATACTTCTGCTCCTTGTAGTTCTGTTCAGCGAGCGACATCCATTGAGAGAACAGCTCGGAGTTCTTTTTTGCTTCCTCTTTCTGCTTCTTCTCCATTTCTGATGCTTCTTTAGCCGCTTGCTGAGAAGCCTCGAATGATTTGATGTCAGCAAACATGCCATTTGTCTTTTCAACCGGCTTGATGATTGCTTCAACGAAACCCTCATCAAGTTCTTGCGGAGTTCCGCTAACATTAAGCGGTGAAAGGATGTTCTTTGCAGCATCCTTTACAAGTGAATTACCAGGAAGTACACTCACGGTCATTCCGTTTTCTGTCTTGGCGATGTTGATAGCCAGTGTGCAACCATCGCCCATGATTTCTGATAACTTGGAAAACAATTCCATAATCTTTAATTTTAGTGATACGTTGTTGATTTATAATTGCTTCTTAGGTCCTAACAGACCTGCATATTTCTCAAAATGCTTGATTGGCTTAGGGATAACCTTTGCTTTCTCATAGCGTGAGCAAGTCCTTACTATTGATGCAACTTCTCTGCTCTTGCAAGGCTTGCAATCTGCTATAAGAGGATCATTGCCCCACTGCAGGATGTCACAATTCGCACATGTCAAGCAGGATATGAGCTTTGTAGGCGAGCTTGGGTTTGTAATCCTCTTTCTTGCCATTCATGTATGTATTACGTTGTTGGTATTTATTGTTCACAATTTCTAACCTTGGATAGTTATCACCATAAATGGCTCTAATAGTTACTGCTTGCTCATACGCTGTTTCATTAAATGGCACGAAGACCCTGGTGGGAGCATTTGCAATACGTTCATACTCCTTTATTATCTCCTGCTTTGACAGATTTAATGCTGTGCGTACGTTGAGTACGTCGGGAATGTTTTCTGTTTAGATCGG
>JBJEAY010000015.1:0-3809 GCA_051869575.1 Prevotella sp.
AAAAGCAACAACATTCGCCATGCAAAGCGCAAGCGGAAGTCTTCGCCACGTTTCTCTGCATTATGGTGTTGAATATAACAGCTCAGTCCGAACAGCAATGCGAAGATGGCATACATCTTGCTCGCCCCGATATAGAACACAGTATCCCAAAGTCCTTGGTCGAAAGCCGTTGGTTCGGGAAAGGAATAGAAATTGAGGTGTTCGAGAAAGTGTATGATAATAATGCCAACCACGGCAAATCCGCGAAGGCTGTCAACAACGTTAATGCGCTGTGGCTTGATGCTTTGTTCCATTTTATTATTGATTTTCTTAGTTTTCCAAAATTTGCCGCAAAGGTACACATTATTTTCCATACTACCAAACTTCTTATTATAAATTACACAATATTATGGCAATGTGGTGGCTGTACTTACGGATAGTACAGACCCAAAGTAATATATAAAGAGGATGAAGAGCAGAGACGAAAGTCTCAAGGCCAACTGGGGTACAATTTGTACCCTGGTTCCGTTGCATACTTCGCATATCGTCTATAATAATTGTCAAATCATCTATGTTATTTGGCATTTGTTTTGCCATTTGAATAATAATGAGTAAATTTGCGGAAAATAACTAAAAAAATTATGATGAAGAAATTATTGATGTTACTGGCAGCAATACTTCTGCCTGCCTCACTGCCGGCAAAAGGCAACGTCGAAAAGTATATACCCCATAACGTGTCGGCTCCATTCGACATGCAACCGATAAGGGAATACGTGTTTCCCGAAAAACAGTTCCCGATAACAAAATACGGAGCAAAACCGGGAGGGGAGTTTGTCAATACCAAGGCTATCGCCAAAGCCATTAAGGCATGTAACAAGTCGGGCGGCGGAGTCGTGGTAGTGCCTAAGGGAGAATGGTTTACAGGCCCTATCCACTTTATGAGCAATGTCAACCTGCGACTTGAGGAAGGGGCAACGTTGGTGTTCTCGGACAATCACCTGGATTATCTGCCCGCCGTGCAGACTTCGTGGGAGGGACTGGAGTGTTTCAACTACTCGCCACTGATTTATGCCTTCGGATGTGACAACATCGCCATCACGGGCAAGGGAAAGCTTCAGCCCAAGATAAAAGGCTGGACCCCGTGGTTCAAGAGGCCAAAGGAACATCTTGAGGCATCGAAACAACTGTATGAGTGGGCGGCTCATGACACCCCCGTGGAGGAAAGACAGATGGCAGTGGGTAACAACAATATGCGTCCGCATCTCATCCACTTCAACCGCTGCCACAACATTCTCCTGGACGGTTTCCATATCAACGGTTCACCGTTCTGGACCATCCACCTGTTCCTTTGCGACGGAGGCATTGCGCGCAACCTGAATGTTTATGCCCATAACCACAACAACGACGGCATCGACCTCGAAATGACGAGCAACGTGCTGATTGAGGACTGCAAGTTTGACCAGGGCGACGATGCCATCGTCATCAAGTCGGGACGCAACAGGGACGCATGGCGCATAGGCAAACCCACTGAAAATGTAGTGGTAAGAAACTGCACGGTTGTCAAGGGGCATTGTCTCTTGGGCATTGGCAGCGAGATGAGCGGCGGTGTGCGCAACATACTGATGGAAAACTGCGTAGCCACCGACAGCGTGTTCAGGATGATGTATATGAAGACCAACCACCGCCGCGGCGGTTTCATAGACCACATATATATGAGAAACTGCAAGGGCACGTGTGCCGGACGCATGTTTGAGATTGACACCGACGTGCTGTATCAGTGGAAGGATCTCGTGCCGACCTACGAGACCCGTATCACGTCAATCCACGACATATATATGGAGGATTGCGAGATAGACCGCACCGACGCCATCTATGAGGTGAAGGGCGATGCCCGCAATCCAGTCCACGACATCTTCCTGAAGAACCTGAAGATTGGCAATGTACATAAGTTCATCAGCAAGAGCAGCAATGCCTTCAACGTAGTGTCCGACAACGTGTCGTATTCATACAACGGGCAAAATCACCACACGACATCCTCAAAACGCATGAGATAAGTGTCATATTGGGTCTCAAACGGATGAAAGGGTGCCGGCACCATCTTCGGGGCGGCAAAGAGAGTGCATAGCAGTTGCGGGGTCTTTGTCTTGTCTATGCGATAGAGATAGAAGTCGCCGCTCACTGTTCCCACTTTATTTGCAATAACAGGGAATGCGGTGCGGGCAAACTTCGGTCCTTCGCCCGACACTGCCGCATTGTATGTGAGCACGATACCGCGGTCGGTCTGTTCGAAGCTCACGTTTCCATTGTTGCATACGAGCAGCAGTCCGTCTCCGTTCCCGTCGGTCAGCATGGCAGCGTCAACACCCCTGCGGTTGCCCTCGAAATAGAGGTCACCCTGCTGCATGGCCCAAAAGCCGTAGCGTCCGGCACGATAACGTCCCGGATAGGTGGGCATCATGCCTTGTCCTATCCATTGCACACAGTCTATCTTCTTGTCGAGAAGGAAGGCTATGCCCAGCTCCGAGAGGAAGGTGTCGGTGGTGTCGGGAGTCAGGGCGAAGGTATAGTGTGTGGCATTGCCTTCTTGTTCCGTCTTGATGTCAGTCTTGATTGTTCCTGCCGATGTTCCGTCGGCTGACAGTGTGAGCAGGTATTTTTCAAGTCGCTTGTCGCCCACCTTGAGTTTCTCCGCCAGCGTAGCCTTTCTTCCAGCCCTTACCATTACCCCTCCCTGTACCAATGACATAGGATTGTCTGTCGTTTCATCCAATCCGTCGAGCAGTCGTCTTGTGATGTCGGCAGGATTGATGCGTATGGCCTGACGGTTGAACGTGTTGCCGTGGGCATCACTTATCTCAATGTTCAGGATGCAGATTTTGTCGGTGTTGGGCGATGTGGGCAGAGAGAGTGAATAGGTCGTTGTGGAATCTGGTCTGCAATCAGGCGAGAATGCTCCACTGCAGACGGTATCCCTGTCCTCGGTAAGTGTCCAGCTGAAGAAGGCATTGTCCTTGAGGTTCAGGAAGTCGAATCTGTTGCGTATGTGCAACGGTATTTCCCATTGTCCGTCAGTGATGTTTAATATACTGTCCGTCACTGCGGCGCGTGCGTAGTTGTGCTGCAGTTCGTAGTAGTTGGGCAATGGCGTGCGGTCGGCATAGAGCAGTCCGTCGGTTCCCTTGTTGCCGTACATCTCGAATCCTCCTGTCTTTGAGGTATATACCTTCTCCTCATAACCAAACATGTCTGTCCTTGGCTCGCAGGTGAACGGCATTCCTTGGTCCACCCATTCCCACACGCTTCCACCGGCGATACATGGTGTGCGCTCAATGATTTCCCATTGGCGGTCGTGGTCCTCGAGTGAGATGCCGAGGGTGTGGCAATATTCAGTGAAGATGACGGGGCGGTCGGCTTTCTGATAGAAACTTGCCAACTGGCTCGTAGTGGGATAGTGGGGAGCATAGATGTCCGCCACCTTGGGGAAATCGTAGTTGAACTTGCGGAAGTAGCTGCCCACTTGCGGATAGCAGATGGGGCGGCTTGGGTCAAGTTCTTGCTTTACATATCCTCCCAATGTCTTGCATATTTCTGTCAACGGGTTCTCGTTGCCCAAGCTCCATATCAACACCGAGGCATGATTCTTGTCGCGTCGGACGGTGGCTTGTGCGCGCTGCTGCAATATGGGATAGAACGTCTTCTTCGACAAGTTCTTGTCGCCATAGCCGAAGGGAACCTCGTCGATGACATAGAAGCCGAGTGAGTCGGCAAGCTCATAGAAGCGAGGTTCACGTGGATAGTGCGATGTTCGCATGTAGTTTATTGAAGCCTCC
>JBJEAY010000016.1:0-3806 GCA_051869575.1 Prevotella sp.
GAGGCTGGTCACATGGGTTGTGGTCCTTCGGGTACTGATGGTTCTGAATGGTGGAAAGCCGGTGTTAATGACAAGGCCGACTGGGGTGTTTATGACGACCGCGTGTCTTTTGCCCACTCTGATAGCGATCCCGCCACAGGTGGTACATATAGCTACAATCCTGGTGAGGGAGGAACGGTTTATGTAAACACGGGTTGTTCGGTATTCTCAGAGTTCAATACCAATGATGGTAATGACTTTATGGCAACCGTGAGTGCCCAGACTGCATCTTACACACTCGTTCCCGGAACATTCAACAATGAGGCTTGCCTCTATATCCAGTTTGCTCCGCAGACACTTCTGCCATACATCCCCAATGATGTGACATACAACAATCCGTATTATCGCATTGAGGCACTCACCAACACACGTATGGCGCTTGTCTGCGATGAAGGCTCTATAGCATGGCGCTTGGTATTCACAAGTCGTGAAGACACAGGCTTGCCTGAGCCAGGTGATGAACCAGGAGCTACAATGGACTGGAACTATGATGCTGCTTCCAACCTCTGGAAGGGAGTGGATGCAGGTGACTTGTTCGCAAGTGTCACACCATGGTTCGCTAATAACGATTGGGCTCAGATAGCAGATCCCGAATGGAATCACGAAGGTGATACATGGCAGATAACAATGCCTGAGGGCTTAGGATCGTCGCAGTGGCAGGGACAGTTCCCGATTCACACCACACTTTCCGCATCAATGAACAAACGTTACAACTTCTACTGCGTAGTAGAGTCTGACAACGATATTCCTGGCATGACTATCAAACTTACTGAAACGGGTAATGACAATAATTACTTCTTTGCTGACCGCCATGATATTACTGCCGACAAGGCTTATATATACAAGGCTGAGAATGTAGCGCTCCCGCTCCAGGATGCCTCCACTCTTTCCCTCTTCCTCGACTTTGGCGGTACTCCGTCAGGAACAGTTGTTAAGGTGAGCAAGATATACTTCGAAGAAGCACTCTCCTATGATGACGAACGCAACATCTGGAAGTCGGTTGATAGTGGAGAATCCTTCACTGCTGTCACACCTTGGTTTGCTAACGATGGTTGGGGGCAGATTGAGGATCCGAAATGGAGTCATAATGGTAACGTATGGGAACTCGACATTCCTGCTGAGATAGGCACACAGCAATGGCAGGGTCAGTTCCCCATAAAGACCACTTTGGCAGCCTCCATGAAAGACAGCTATACCTTTAGTTGTACACTTGTGGGTGATAATGATATGCCAGGGGTTACAATTAAGTTGACTGATGGCTCTGACGATAACAACTTCTTTGTAGCCGACCGTCATGAAATCACAGCAGATAAACCTTTTGTCTATAAGGTGACTGGAGTTAAGTTGCCAGTGGGTGATGCTGCTTCACTATCTCTCTTTTTTGATTTTGGAGGTACTCCTGGTGGCACACATGTAAAGATTAGTGATATCATTCTAATTAAAGAATAGAAGTTATGACAAAGAAGTATTTGATAATTTCAATCCTGCTTATATTCACCTGCCTCACTGCATGTGGGGGAGATGACAACGACAATGACAGTCCTGGCGTGAGCCAGGCTGTCATTAGCCTTGGCAAGTCATCTTTGGAATTCACTGGAGAAGCAGGTGAGCAGACTATCACGATTACCACCAATCACGAGTGGGCGGCAACAACAAGTGACTCTTGGATAACTGTGAGTCCTGAGAGTTCCACTCAACAGAATGCCACACTCACAATCAAGGTGCAGAAAAACGGCAACTATGACGGTCGTGAGGGTATGGTGACGATTATGGCTGGTGCTGCCCGTGAATATATTAAGGTTGTGCAGGCTGGTGGTGACGGTGTTCCCGATCCGTCGGCAATCACCTGTCCTATTGATGGTTATAAACTGGTGTGGAACGACGAGTTTGATTCAGGTTCTTATCCCGATGGTGACCTCTGGACTTATCAAGAGGCAAATCCAGGATGGGTGAACAATGAGTTGCAGACATACGTCAAGGAGAAGACTCCTTCTGGCACGCGCGTTGCCGATATCAAGGATGGCAAGCTTCGCATAAAATGTTTCAAGGAGGATGGTAAGATATATTCAGCACGTCTATATGGCAATGTGCGCACCGGTTGGACCTACGGCTATATCGAGGCAAAGATAAAGTTGCCGAAGGGCAAGGGCACTTGGCCTGCCTTCTGGATGATGCCTGTGAAATTCACGGCATGGCCCGACGACGGCGAAATGGACATTATGGAAGAGGTGGGCACTAATCCCAACTATGTATCTTCAAGTCTTCATGCCCTCGGACATTATCATGCCAACAACACTCAGGTGACCAAGGAACGCTATCTTGCAGGGGCAGAAGACGATTTCCATGTCTATGCTATGGAATGGACATCGAAATATATACAGACGTATGTGGATGGCGAGAAACTCCTTTATTACGAGAACGACGGTAGTGGCAAGCGCAACTGGCCCTACAATGAACCATTCTATGTGATACTCAACCTTGCATGGGGAGGCTCATGGGGCGGAATGAACGGCGTTGACGAAGGTGCCCTTCCTTGTACTATGGAAGTGGAATACGTGAGAGTGTTCCAGAAGAATTAAAAGATAAAAGAATTGAAACATTAAAGTCGCTTTAATTATGAGAATATTGAAACGATGTACCCTTTTTGCCCTTGCCGTGACTTTATTTGGCACGGCAGGTGCTCAGAATAAAGGTTCTCTGCCTGCATATCTCGATGAATCCAAGGACATCGAGACGAGGGTGGAGGATGCCTTGAAACGAATGACGCTCGACGAGAAGATTCGGGTTATCCATGCTCAGAGCAAGTTTTCGTCAGCAGGTGTACCACGATTGGGATTCCCCGATTTTTGGACAGACGACGGACCTCATGGTGTGCGTCCCGATGTGCTTTGGGATGAGTGGGAACAGGCAGGGCAGACCAATGACTCTTGTGTGGCTTTCCCCGCTCTTACGTGTCTTGCTGCCACATGGAATCCGCAACTCTCACTGCTCTATGGCGAGAGCCTTGGCGAGGAAGCCCTTTATCGAGGCAAGGACATGATACTCGGTCCTGGAGTGAATATCTACCGCACTCCACTCAACGGACGTAATTTCGAATATATGGGCGAAGACCCCTATCTCGCATCGCGTATGGTGGTGCCGTATATCCAGGGAATGCAGTCGAAGGGCGTTGCTGCTTGTGTGAAGCACTATGCCTTGAACAACGACGAGGAATATCGCCATCAGGTGAATGTCATCGTCAGCGATCGTGCCCTGCACGAGATATATCTTCCTGCCTTCAAGGCTGCCATAACAGATGGCAAGGCTTGGGGTATCATGGGAGCATATAATCTCTATAAAAACCAGCACAACTGCCACAATGCCATACTTCTTAACAAGATTCTCAAACAAGACTGGCAGTTTGATGGTGTTGTGGTGAGCGACTGGGGAGGAACTCACGACACTGATGAGGCAGTGAAGAACGGTCTTGACCTTGAGTTCGGCACATGGACCGACGGACTTACCATGGGTGCTACGAATGCCTATGACAATTACTACCTTTCATTGCCTTATAAAAAACTCATACAGGAAGGTAAATACACAACCAAGGAACTTGATGAGAAGGTGCGCCGTGTGTTGCGACTCTTCTATCGCACCACGATGAACCGTCAACGTCCTCATGGGTTCCTTTGTTCCGAGAGTCATTATGAGGCGGCAAGGAGAATCGCCGAGGAGGGGATTGTATTATTGAAGAATGAAAGAATTAAAGGATTAAAGAATGAAAGCTC
>JBJEAY010000017.1:0-3784 GCA_051869575.1 Prevotella sp.
CATCGGTCCGCTTTATTCCAAGCAAGTGGCGCCATTGGCGTCATTTGCAGCCAAACATGACATAAAAGTGCTGATACCGTTCTCCATTAATGCCCCCGAGCTGTACACCAACTCCAACCTGTTTCAGGTGTATCAGTCGCCCACCGACATCAACGAAGCGACGATCAGCAAGTTCCTTCAGCGCTTTGAGGGTTATAATACTGTGATTATCGACTGTAACGACACTACGAGCAAGAAAGGAATATTCACCATGGGACTGCGTCGCAGGATGGAGACGATGGGGCGCGAATACAACATCACCAACCTAAAATCCAGTGAGGCATATTTTGCCAAAGCGTTCAGCAAGACCAAGCCCAACGTGGTCATCCTTAATACGGGGCGTTCGCCCGAGTTGAACCTTGCTTTTGCCAAGCTAAATAATTTCTCGATTAACAATCCTGGCATTGACATCAGCATGTTTGGCTATACCGAGTGGATGATGTACACTAAGTATGACATCGACAATTATTATAAGTATAATGTATATATACCGGCAACATTCTATCTCAACCCGTTGTCTTCGGCTACAGACAGAATAATGACCAAGTATAGATGGAATTTCCATGCCGACATGATGCAGGCCCTGCCCCGATTTGCGGTGACCGGATTCGACCATGCAATGTATTTTCTCAAGGGATTTTACAAGAATGGCAAGAAATTCACCGGAGCACCAGGAACAGTAGGTTACATACCGGTGCAGACTCCGCTCAAGTTTGAGAAGATAGCCAATGGAGGTTATCGCAACACCTCATTGCTGTTTGTACATTATAAACCGTCACATCAAATAGAAACTATAAATTATTAGTCTCATGCGCAGGATAATTACGCTTACAGTCCTATTGGTACTTCTGCCGTCGGTAGTAGTCAAGGCTCAGATTGGCGAATACCGTAATGATTTGGCAATCGGATTCAATGGTGGATATGTAATGAGCAATGTCGGTTTCACCCCATCCGTCACGCAGAAGATGCATGGTGGATTGACAGGCGGTTTCACCGTTCGCTATACATGCGAGAAATACTTCAAGAGTATCTGTGCCATTGTGGGCGAGGTGAACATCTCGCAAATGGGATGGAAGGAAGACATCCGCACTTCCGAGGATTTGCCAGTGATTAATCCCGTCACCAAGGTGGCTGAGGAATATGAGCGTCAGCTCACATATGTCCAGGTGCCGTTGATGGCGAGATTGGGATGGGGTAGGGAGCGCAAGGGCTTTCAGGCCTTTTTCCAACTCGGTCCTCAGTTTGGAATGTATCTTGGCGACAAGAAGAAGTCAAACTTCGATTATGACTCCCGTAATGTCAACGACCGTGTAGGAGCATTGCGTGATGCCGTTATGGACACTCTATCCATACAGCGCAAGTTCGATTATGGAATTACCGCTGGTTTCGGTCTTGAATATAGTAATCCCAAGTTAGGCCATTTCATCATTGAGGGCCGCTATTATTATGGTCTTGGTGACATCTACAAGAATTCCAAGAGCGACTATTTTGGACGTAGTAACAACAGTGGCATATATATCAAGTTGACATATCTCTGGGACGTCTTAAGAAATTAGGAGTTAGGGATGAGGACTTAGGGATTAGAAATTAGGAATTAAGAATTAATAATTTAAAATTTAGTACAATGTTTGAAGGACAGCCGAAAGGTCTTTATGCGTTGGCATTGGCCAACACAGGTGAGCGCTTTGGTTATTACACCATGCTTGCCGTCTTTGCCCTGTTCCTTAGGGCAAATTTCGGATTGACAGCCGGAGCTGCTGGTGCAATCTACAGTAGTTTTCTAATGTTGGTGTATTTCCTGCCTCTTTTTGGAGGTATGATGGCCGACAAGTTTGGTTTTGGTAAGATGGTTACCATTGGTATCATCATCATGTTCTGTGGCTATTTGCTGCTATCCGTCCCCTTGGGTGGTGATGTGTTGGCACTGGGGGTGATGATTCTCGCTCTTCTGCTGATAGGTGCAGGCACTGGACTCTTTAAGGGCAATCTCCAGGTGATGGTGGGCGACCTATACAACGAGGATCAGTATGCCGACAAACGCGACTCAGGATTCTCTATTTTCTATATGGCAATCAACATTGGTGCACTCTTCGCACCTACTGCAGCAGTGAAGATTATGGAGTGGGCGCAGAGCAGTATGGGTATTTCAGAGAACGACTCATATCACTTTGCCTTTGCAGTGGCATGTGCATCGTTGATTTTGTCCATTGCCATCTACTATCTCACCCGTGCTACCTTCCGTCATGTCGAGGGAGGCAAGCAGGCTGCCGGTGCCAAGAAAGCAGCCGATGCCGGGGAGGAATTGTCACCTGAAGATACCAAGGCATGTATTGTAGCACTTTGCCTCGTCTTTGCTGTGGTTATCTTCTTCTGGATGGCATTCCATCAGAACGGACTCACCCTTACATATTTCGCCAATGAGTTCACCGTTAAGAGTGTCGAGGGAGCCAACTGTATGGCATTCGATGTGTTCAACCTCGTGGCTATCATCATTATTGTCTATTCACTCTTCTCGCTCGTTCAGGGCAAGACTTCCAAGAGCAAGGGTATAGCTGGAGTATTGTTGGCACTTTGTCTTTGCTTCCTCTATTGGAAATACACCCAAGTATCTGATTCCATTGACATCTCCGCACCTATCTTCCAGCAGTTCAATCCCTTCTATGTTGTGGCTCTCACTCCCGTCAGCCTTGCCATCTTCGGTGCATTGGCACGCAAGGACAAAGAACCCTCTGCCCCTCGTAAAATTGCATACGGAATGCTTGTTGCCGCCCTCGGATTTGGTGTTATGGCATTTGGTTCTTTCTCTTTGCCTTCTCCAGATGCTCAGGCAGCCGCAGGCGAAAATGGAGTGTTTGTATCCCAGTATTGGCTTATCTCCACCTATCTCGTGTTGACTTTTGCTGAGTTGCTTCTTTCGCCGATGGGTATATCCTTTGTATCCAAGGTCGCTCCTCCCAAGTATAAGGGAATGATGATGGGTGGCTGGTTTGTAGCCACAGCCCTTGGCAACTTCCTTGTCAGTGTGGGTGGCTTCCTTTGGGGTGGTCTTCCCTTGTGGATGGTATGGACCGTTTTCATCGTCCTCTGCCTCCTCTCTGCTCTTTTCATGTTTGCGATGATGAAGCGATTGGAGAAGGTTGCATAATGTATATATAAGTAATAGCCCTCAAAAAGGGCTATTACTTTTTCTGTTTTTTAAACTTATCAAAAACTTAGTTTTACCACGACTGGCAGATGATCGCTGAAGCCTTCTGGGTCGTATCTGTAGCCATTGAAGGAGCGGCGAGGCTTCCATCCGCCGTATTGTTTGTCCTTATATATTAAATAAGGTGTATCGCAGATTCGGTAGGAGATGACGTTAGGACGTAAGCTCTCGCTTACAAGGATGTGGTCGATGCTTTCCCATCTGCCCTTGTATTTGTAGCTTCCGCGAGCACCGTTCTCGCCAATGGCCTGTTTGGAGACATTCACCAAACCATGGTTTTCAAGGTAAGTCATTGGCGGGCTGTCGGCAGTGTCGTTAAAATCACCTGCTATGATAATATTAGCATCGTTGTCTTTATTGCGGATAGAGTCAATGACCGCCATGGTCTTTTTCATTACAACCATACGTCGTTTTAGTGACTTCTTCGCACCGCCGAACTTGCTCGGGGCATGCACCACGACTACGTGGAGCGTATCGCCTGACGCAAGGCAACCGCTGACGTAGAGTATGTCCCTAAGTGGATGCTCAGGATGATTGTCT
>JBJEAY010000018.1:0-3783 GCA_051869575.1 Prevotella sp.
TCTATATTTCTGACCATGTCAGTAAGAGATATATAGTCTTTTTCTTCAAAAGAGATAACTGATATCTCTGTATCATTTACTTTTATCTTTGCCATAATTCTGCCAATTTTATTCCCAACTAAAAGTACTTATAATGTTTCTCAACTTTGCCGTTAAGTTTTTCAGGAGCCAAGAGCGTTGAAGAAGGCGGAGCCCTTTTTTCTGTTTGATGGCACGCTGTAGTATTTCCGGCTTCTCGCGTTGCAGATAGTCATATTCCTGCACATACTTTACAAGCGCCAGCTCGTCAACACCCTCCTCTTTTGCCAAATCGGAGATGGCACGCAAACGGGCCTCGGTAACGTATCTCGTCAGGCGGCTCTCCAAGTCCATCGTCCCGTCTGCCTTGCTGCGCGTGAAACCCTCGTGGTCGCTATCGACATTCTCGCGGATGAAATTGTCAATGAGGCGTGTCTTGTTGCGCATCACGGGATCCTTAATCATCGTGTCGATAATATGCCGGCGCTTTTCTCCATAATCCTCGCTATCGGGATTGAGTTCTGCTATCAGTTCGAGGATATATGCCACATTGATGACATCGCTGTGCAGCAGTTCTAAGCAGAAATCTATGTCGGTGATTTCACCTTGCTGGTCTTCCCCAGTCATGCCCGGGGTTTCATCTGTTCCATTTTGCTGCCCGTCGTCTCCTTCGGCGGAGATGAGGCCGAGTGTCATGTCGAGGTACTTGGAACGATAGTCGTTGAACTGCTGGTCGGTCATTTCCCATGCAGGGTCGTCGGCATCAAACTCCTCATATATCTGTATTTCGGAGCGTTTCTTGATAATGTCCCTAAACGCAAGGATGAAGGCTCGCTTGTCGTATTCATTCTGAATGCGGTCAACGGCTGCCATATCGGGATAACGTTTTAGGAAAGTGTGGCACAGTGCGTTGAGTTCCCTCTTCACATCTTCGAATGGAGCGCGCAACACAAAGCCCAAGGCTTCGGGGGCATTGGTGTTGCTGAACAGCTTGACGGCCTTGTCTACGTTGTCTTTCAGATTGCGAAAGCAAACCACCTTGCCAAACCGCTTCTTTTCGTTGAGCACCCGGTTGGTGCGGCTGAATGCTTGCAGGAGTCCGTGATATTCCAGATTCTTGTCCACATAGAGCGTGTTGAGCTTCTTTGCATCAAAGCCTGTGAGGAACATGCCGACAACCAGCAGGAGGTCGAGGGGCTGCATGTCGGCACGCTTCTTTTTCATACGCAGGTTGATGTCGTCATAATAGGCACTGAAGTTGTCGGTCGAGAAGTTGGTGTGGAACATGCCGTTGTAATCGTTCATGATAGCCTGCAGCTCGTCTGCCGTAACCTGATTGTTGGCAAAACCTTGGTTCATGCCTGTCTGCTCGTCGTCCTGGCTGTCATTGGCGGCGTAGGTGAACACCGCGCCGATACGTATCTTCGGATTGAGTTCCTTGAATATCTTGTAGTAGCGGAGCAGCATGGGCACCGACTGTATGGCAAACAGGGCGTTGAAGTCTCCGTCGTAAGTCGATTTGTTGAAGTTGTTGAGGATAAACTGCGCAATTTCCCTCATGCGCTTCTCTTCCATCACATCCACATCGCCATTCTCCTGGTAGTATTCCACCAAGAAGCCCAGCACGTTCTCATCCGCAATGGCATCCTTGATAAGGTAGCGGTGAAGGCAGTCGCCAAACACCTCGGCTGTGGTATGTTCGCCAATGGCGTTTTCTGAGAAGATAGGTGTACCCGTAAAACCGAAAATCTGCAGGTTCTTGAAGAAATGCACGATGTTTTTGTGACATTCGCCGAAATGGCTGCGGTGACATTCGTCGAAAATCATCACGACCTTATGGTTTTTAGCCTCTTGCAGATGCTTGTTGTAGTAGTTTCGGGTAACGGCACAGTTGAGTTTCTGTATGGTGGTGATTATGATTTTGGAGTTACCGCTAAGGCGTTTTATCAGTTCACGGGTATTGTCGGTGCCATCCACCGCGCCCGGTTCAAAAGCCTCGTATTCTGACTGGGTCTGTGTGTCGAGGTCGTGGCGGTCAACGACAAACATCACCTTGTCAATACCATCTATCTCGCTAACGAGCTGCGCCGCCTTGAATGAGGTAAGCGTCTTGCCGGCACCTGTCGTATGCCAGATGTATCCATTTTTGTTGGAGTTCTGCACCTTGTCGAGTATGCGCTCCACGGCATAATATTGGTATGGACGCAACGCCATCAGGCACTTGTCACCCTCATGCAGCACGATGTATTTGCTGAGCATTTTGCCCAGCGTGCATTTGTCGAAGAAGAACTGCGCAAACATAGAGAGGTCGTTGAACGGCACATTCTCTGCATCCGTCCAGTTGAATGTGAACTTATATCCGCTGTTGGGGTTGTTTGCAAAATAGCGCGTGTTGACGCCGTTGGAGATAACGAACAACTGGATATAGTCGAACAAGCCGTGAAACGATGTTTTGTGATAGCGTTGTACTTGGTTGTACGCCTGTTTTAGCTCAACGCCGCGTTTCTTCAACTCTATCTGCACAAGCGGCAAGCCATTGACAAGAATGGTCACATCGTAGCGGCATTTCTTCCTGCCCTCTACGGTTATCTGATTGGACACCTGAAATTCGTTCTGGCACCATTGGTGGCGGTTCAGAAATTCCACCCAAATGCGCTTGCCCTCGGCAATGTCCAGTGGGTAAAGGTCGCGTAGTTTCTTGGCTTTCTCGAAACGAGTGCCGCCTTCAAGGTGGATGAGTATCTTGTCAAATTCCTCCGTCGTGAACTCCGTACGTCCATGTTCCGCCAACTGCTTGCGGTTGTGCCGCTCCAGCTGGCGTTTGAAATTGGATTGCAAGTTCTCCTCCTCGATTATCCGGACATATTCATAGTCCATCTGTTTAAGGGTATCTATCAACCCCATTTCCAATGCTGCTTCGCTTTGTGCCGTCATAATCTTACTTATATGCCTACAAAATTACACAAAAATAATATACGATACGGCTTTCTGCCTGTACGACTGATTTTTCAACAGAACACCACGTTTTGTATGAGAAATCTTGCTTAACCCTGTCCTCTATACGCATTTTTTTACCCCGAAAAACCTTTCAACCCTTCAGCATAGCATTCATATAACTGTATATTAGAAAGATACGGCTGAATGGTTTGCTTCCCAAACCATTCAGCAACCCATCACTAAAAAATGCAATCCCTTTCCCCCTCCGCTTGTCCGCCTCCAACTTTCGAGGCGGATTTTTTTTACCAAGCCCGAGCAAATTATCTTTAATACCCTAAGATTTTTCACTATCTGCGCAGAAAAAGTTTGTTACAAAGTTTGTAACACGTATTACAAACTTTGTAACATGTGTTAGAAACTTTGTAACAAGCGTTACAAACTTTGTAACAAAAACTTTCTTATAGGAAAGTAAAAAATATCAGGCGGATAGAAAAAATTATCTGCCTGAAAGGGAAAATTATCTGCTT
The DNA here is from genome assembly GCA_051869575.1 of Prevotella sp. Lineage (GTDB taxonomy): Bacteria > Bacteroidota > Bacteroidia > Bacteroidales > Bacteroidaceae > Prevotella. The sequence continues at coordinate 3,483 of JBJEAY010000018.1, forward strand.
GAAAATAAAAATTATCTCGGGGATAATGGCGGCGGACACATGTGATGGCCGCCTGGTCGTTGCCAAAATAAACCTTTCACAAATGAAAGGTTCGAAATGTAAACCGTTCATCTGCATCTTTCTTATATACAGACAGATAAGAAAAAGAATGAAGGGTTGAATGGTTTTTGGGGACAAAAAAATGCGTATAGAGAAACAATTTGCGCCGCATGGCTGTCCCTTTGGAACTGCCATGCGGCGCACTCTGCGAGGGTGTGTCAAAATGAATATTGTTGTAGATGTATCCCCTGTAAGGGGAAAA
>JBJEAY010000019.1:0-3783 GCA_051869575.1 Prevotella sp.
CCGATCTTTGTTCCCTCAGTAGTTGAGCCCCCGCCTTCTTTATCTTGTCGTCGTCGAGAGTCTTTTTCTTGGCTCCGTAGTTTTGGTTGAGCACACTGATTTCGTCGGATAGTTGTGAGTGGATTGCGGTAAGTGTCTCCACAGAGTCTTCATCGGATATAGCCTTGCTGATTTCCTCGGCAAGATGATTCTTCATGCGCGACTCGATATTGGCGAGCAGGGTGTGGCATTGCTGCAGTTCGCGCTTCGTCTGCTCACTGTCATTGTTGAGGGTGTCGATGAATGAGGTGTTTAGAAGATACAGTTCCTCAAGTCTTGTGATGTCGATCTCCGTGTGGTTTAGGATGAATGAGGATATTGCCTCCTCAGCATTTCTTGCTGTTTCCTTGGCCTTGTTGAGTAGGGCGAGGGTAGAGGCCACTTCGCTCGACAAGGTGTTGAATCGGGATTCGGGCAACGGCTGTTCCAATTGGAGCATTTCGCCCTCCTGTGTCGTCTTCTCCTGTTGGTATCTCTGGTATTTCTCCAACGTCTCCTTGGTGGTGTTGATAATGGTGAGTACATTATCTATTTCTTTCTCGCATTTATCCTTCTCGCTCTTGCTCTTGTCGAAGTTTAATTGTAGAACTTTTTCGACATGAGATTTTTGAGCAGAGAGAGTCTTGCGAATGGATTTCAGTGTCTCGTTGATAGCCTCGCCTTTTGCGATGTCGGCTTTGAGCGAGTCTCGCTTTTGTTCGTTGGCAATTCGGATGGCGTTGAGTTGGTTGTCAATGTCATCTGATATAGTAGAGATTCCGCATTTCTGGCATGCCTTCAGTGCATTGCTTTCTGCCTCAACCACAGTCTTGTCGTTGTCGTGGGCAGTGCGGTTGGCGTTATACGATTTTTCCTCGGCCTTCACCTCTGCCGCCAATTTGTTGTATAGTTGTGATTGCCCGTCATACAGTCGTTTGGCCTCCTCGTATTTGTTGTTCACTTCGTTGTACATCTTCATAAGTGCAGCCTCAGTGGGCGGAACTGCCTTGATTTCCTGTTGACACACAGGGCAAGTGTCGCCCACGTGCAGTTTGTGGCGCATGGATTTTGCCCACTTGTCGATAGTGTCCTTATGCTTGAGCAGAGTATCCTCACATGAGTCGAGAACGGTCTTTGCGGCTTCCACCTTTGGCAGCATCAGTTTCGCCTCCATTCTCTTGTTCTCCAATTGGGCAAGAGCCTCTGCGAGTTGTTTTTCTTTTTCTGTGTATGCAGTCTTTGCCGAATCAAGATGGATGAGCATTGTCTTTGCCTCGTCGATGGCCGACAATACAGCGGTGATCTTGTTGAGGCTGTCATATAGTGCCTTCATCCCCATCGCGTCGAGCTCTTCCTGCTTCTTTTTTTCGTTGTCCTCGATTGCCGCCAGTTTCTCTTTTCCCTCTTCCAAAGCCTTGTCGGCTTTCTGGAATTGTGGAATGAGAGTGTCGGATAATTTCTTATCGAGATATGCCAATCTGTTGAGCAGCAATCTGTATGTGCGTGCCTTCTCGTTCATCTCGTTCTCATATATGGAGATGTTTTTCTCTGCCACCTTCTTCTCCTTCATCCTCTGTCGAATGTCTGCCGTTTCCCTCCATTGTGCGAGAGTTCTCTCGTTTTCAACAAACGACTCGCTATTGGTCTTCTCCTCCACCTTGCGCAGTGCCTCCTCGCAGTCAGCCTTCTCCTTTTTCAGATTGATGTCGTCGGTCAGCCAATGCAGTTTCTTGCTGATGTTCTCGCTCTCCTTGCCTATTGCCAGGAGTTGTTGTTCTATCTGCATTATTTCCTCGTTGAGGATGGTAAGTTCTTCGTCCGAGAGACCGGTGTCCTTGGCCTTGAGCAGAGCGTCGTCCAAGAGTCGTTTCTTCTCCGACGTAATCTCAAACAGTCGTCGGCCTATCTTTGTATATTCAGTGAAGTGTGTGATTTTTTCAAGTATCTCCACCTTCTCCTTTTCGTTGCTTTTGAGAAAGCGGGTGAATTCGCCTTGCGCGAGCATAGTGGTGCGGCAAAACTGACTGAAGTCGAGTCCCACGGCCTGTAGTATGGCCTGTCGCACATCAGCCACCTTGTCGCCCCTGCCTTCATATCGCTTGTCGGCAGTGATGTCGTGGAGCTGCCATGTGGCAGGCGACAGACTGCTCGATGCCTTCTTCTTCAATCCTCGCTGCACATGCCATTCCGCCTCATATTCATGTCCGTCGATACCCTCGAATGTGAGGATGACGAATGCCTCGCCGGTGTTGCGACGCATCAGTTGTCGAGGGTCGTCGAGGGTGAGGTTGTCACTGTTGTTCTCCACCTTGGTGTTCTCGCATTGCTCCAGTCGGGGAGTGGTGCGATAGAGTGCCAGACAGATGGCGTCGAGGATAGTGGTCTTGCCCGCTCCCGTCTTGCCTGTTATCAGGAACACGTCACTGTCGCACAATGGTGAGGCAGTGAAGTCGATCTCCTCGTCCTCGATAGAGGCGATGTTATGTATATGCAGCTTCTTTATCTTCATAATAACTTCTTAACTCCTTAATTCCCTTTTCACTTCTTCGATTACTGATCTCATGCTGTCGTCGAAGATGTCGCCCTTGGATTCAATCCACATCCTTGCCACGTCGGTGGTGTCGAGTTGTTTGAATTCGGATGTGGTGAATGCCCTTCGCTCCAGTTGCTGTTGGACTGCCTCTTTCCTCTTGGAGTTGATGATGCAGAATCGGCAGTCTTTCCCGTCGGCTATTGAGCTTGCCTCGTCGTTGGCTCCCGACGGCAGATAGTCTTCCACCTCCACGTTGAGTCGTATATAAGAAGGTATGTTGTCGGGATAATTCGTAAACTCGTTTTTCACTTTCTCCCATGAGTCAAAGCCCTCCTGCGGTATGTTCACGAGCGGTCGGGGATTGCTTATCTCCAATGGCTTGACAGAGGGCATGTCGCCATGTCGCTCACATTCCACGAGCATCACGCAATGCTGGTTGCCCCGATACACCTCGTCGAAGCTCATCGCTATCGGTGTGCCGCAATAATATATCCTCCCGTCGGAGTCCAAGTGCTGGTTTTTGTGGATATGTCCGAGGGCGATGTAGTCATATCCGTCGCCAAAGATGTTCATTTCCTGACAACCCAATCCGCCGATGATGTCGTCGGTTGACATGTCGTGCCCACGATAGTCGCATCGTGCCACGGCGAGATGGGCGGCAAGGAACACCGGCAATTGCTCTTCCTTGTTCATTTCAGCCACCATTTCCTGCAACCTTATGAACACATCCTCAGGCATGAATCTGTCGGCGGCAAAGGGCACTGCCACTATATATCCCTTGCCCTCCACCTTAAATATATAGTCGTCCAGTCGGCTGTCGCGCGCTATAGTGCCCACCATCTCCACGTTCAGCGCATTCCATGGAGTGCGGTATATCGTGTGTCGGCTACCGCTGTCGTGATTGCCGGCTATGCACACTGTCAGCATTGAGGGGTTGGCACGATGTATCTCCACCAAGGCGTCGGCAAGCATCGTCTGCACCGATGTCGAGGGTTGCATCGTGTCATACACGTCGCCCGAGATGATGAGGGCATCGGGTTTTTCCTCCATCACCATCTGGGTTATCTGCCGTAGCATATCGGCATGCTCCTCTTCGCGCGAGTAGTTGTAAAGAGCATGTCCGAGATGCCAGTCGCTGGTATGGATTATCTTCATAATTTAAAATGCTATTTTAAATTTTGCCACAAAAGTATAAAATATTATTTTAATAAACAAGGTTTCTCTCTACTTTT
>JBJEAY010000020.1:0-3768 GCA_051869575.1 Prevotella sp.
CTATTGTCGAATCCCGATTATCATATCAAGTCGGCGATTGTGCTGAGTAACGAGCGCATGGTTCGTAAAGTCGGAAATGTCAAGTATCTCCCCATCTATTATATTATGTTTCTCGATAAAGAGGATATGGGAAGCGAAGAGGTGATATTCTGACGTCTATAAATTTTTTCCATAATTATGTAATTGTATTCAAGAATAATTTAGTATCTTTGCAACCGATTTTGAATAACAATATGATTGTAACATAAGAATAATGAAGAGAAAGAAGACTGTATTATTAGATATATTATTGGCGGTTTCCGCGTTTTTGCCTTTGTCGGTAGAGGCACAGACGGAGGTGGAGACCGACAGTATTATGCAGGAGCATGAGCTGCGTGACGTTGTGGTAAAGGCTACTCACGGCACTCGTTCGCGCTCCCGTGTGGAGAGTGTGGATATTATCGGACAAAGCCAACTTATCCGTGCCGCCTGCTGCAATCTCGGAGAGTCCTTCACCACCAATCCCTCGGTGGATGTAAGCTATAGTGATGCCGCCACCGGAGCCAAGCAAATCAAACTGCTCGGACTCTCAGGCACTTACGTCCAGATGCTTACTGAGAATGTCCCTAACCTGCGAGGTGCGTCCTTGCCTTATTCCCTTGGCTATGTTCCTGGCCCTTGGATGCAGTCGATACAAGTGAGCAAGGGGGCTTCGAGCGTGAAGAACGGATATGAGAGCATTACGGGACAGATAAACATCGAATACCTGAAACCGCAGGCAACCGACGGCATTCGTGCCAACGCTTATCTCGATACCGACCTGAAACAGGAGGTGAACCTTGACGGCAGCATACATCTCAACGACCGACTTTCCACTGGCACTCTCCTGCATTTCGAAAACCGTCAGACAGAACATGACGGCAATGGTGACAGCTTTATGGATATGCCCAAGCTAAGGCAATACAATCTGATGCACCGTTGGGCGTATGTATCGCCTGTGTGGATAAGTCAGTTGTCTTTGAGGATATTGAGAGACGAGCGCACAGGAGGACAGAGTGCAAAGCACAGCCATGGCATGACCGAGCCGCTATACACCACATCCGTTGAGACCAACAGATATGAGATGCAATGGAAAAACGGTTTTACACTCGATGCCGACCACAACACATCGATTGCACTTATGCTGCATGGCTCATGGCATGACGCATGGAACATGTTCGGAAATACTCGATATGACGTAACCCAGAAGAATGCCTATGCGCAGTTGATGTTTGAGACCGACTTCACGGATAGCCATAACCTCAGCATTGGAGCATCTCTCAATCACGATTATTACGACGAAAGAACTTCATTGTCATTGCCTTCTCTCTCCATCGACAAAGAGACAACGACGGGAGTCTATGCGCAATATACATATAAATTAGGTGACAAACTCACGGTGATGCCAGGATTGCGTTGGGATTACTCCGATGTATATGGCGGATTCCTCACTCCCCGCCTGCATGTGAAGTACTCACCGTGGGAAGTTCTTACCCTTCGTGCCTCAGCAGGCAAGGGCTATCGCACTCCTCATGCTCTCGCTGAAAACACTACACTCTTGGCAAGCGGTCGCACGGTGGTCATTTCTCCCGACATTAAGCAGGAGGAAGCATGGAACATGGGATTGTCGGCAGGCTTGAATATCCCAGTGCTCGGAAAGACTCTGGAACTTAATGCAGAATACTACTACACCGATTTCACCAATCAGATGGTTATCAATTTCGATGGGTCGAAGGGTGAGCATACCCTATCCTTTGAGAATCTCGACGGTAAGAGCTATAGTCATACCCTACAGATTGACGCCACCTATCCCTTCTTCAGCGGTTTCACTGCCACTGGTGCCTTCCGCCTCAACGACGTGAAATGCACATACGACGGAGTGCTGCGCCAAAAATATCTTACATCCCGCTATAAGGGACTGCTCACCTTGTCCTATAAGACTCCGATGGAACTGTGGCAGTTTGATGTGACAGGACAACTGAACGGCGGCGGAGTGTTATACGACGGGAGCAAATATCCCGCCTACTTCCAGTTGCAGGCACAGGTCACTCGCGAGTTCCGCCATTTCAGCATTTATCTTGGCGGTGAGAACCTCACCAACTATAAGATAAGCGACCCGATAAGACATGCACACAACCCATGGTCATCAGCCTTCGACGCCACTCAGATATGGGGACCGGTCAATGGTGCCATGGCATATATAGGAATAAGAATTAAATTTGAAAAGTTATGAAAAAAGTTTTCACCACGGCATTCATCGCAATGCTTTCGGCAAGTGCCTTTGCACAGACAAAGTCAGACACACTCGTAGTAACCACAACCCCTGAGATGCACTGCGAGGGTTGCGAGAACAAGATTAAGAAGAACATCCGCTTCGTCAAGGGGACAAAGAAGATTGAGACCTCAGTGCCCAATCAGACAGTGACCATCGTATATGACGGCAGGAAATCCACCTACACCGACTTCGAGTCGGCATTCAAGAAGATTGGGTATAGCATCAAGAAGGTGAAGAGGTGATTAACATTTCAGAGTCCTTTTGAAGGCGTTATAATGACGCGTCGATACCCAACAAGCGGGATTGTGCGGTTATCGCGCACTTCGCATATCACGTGGATATTGCCATTCTGCATGTTTTGAGGCAAGGTTATGGTTGCCTTGCTGCCATTTGCATCGAGTATGGCGTCGGGATTGCTATTGATGTCTTGCTGAATCCACCATTTGAATGTCAAGTCATCGCCATCAGGGTCGTATGACTTTGAGGCGTCGAGTGTTATTGTTTCCCCAGGATTAGCCTCAATGGTAATGACTCCCAGTCCTCGCTTGCCGTTGACTATAGCCACGGGATTATGGTTGCCTTTGCCCTTGTCTGCCCATTCCATTCTTGCAATGAAGTCATTCACGATGTCGGGATAAAACCTTTCCTCGTATGAGCGTGATATGTCCTTTTGTGGTTTCTGCCAGTTGGTCCAAGCGATAGTCACCGAGTCCGGACACATGTGTCTTCTGAAACATCCAGCCCAACCAATCTGTTCTGGATGATCGGCATCGTGCAGGCCGTTGGGCATGATGTTGAGGAAACTTGGTGTGTCTCCTTCCACTCCCCATTTGTATTTTGGATATACCTTGCCGAGATTGCCTTTGCCTTGGATCTTTGAAGCATAAAGTTGCCATCCCTTGCTTCCCAATTCACATTGGGTGAGCCATGCGCTTTCGTCCCAGATAAACAGGAGATTGTCGGCAAACTCCCTGCGCATCCATTGGTGCGAACTGTAGGCACGGTTCATTCTTATGGCATACACCATGTCCTGATCGGTGATGGTGAATACCCTCAGCTTGTGCAGAAATCTTTTTAGTTCTTCTGGCGTGCGCTCCTGTTTCACTCTCCATATAGCCTGCGCCAATGTGTTTCCGCCTCCCCAACATGTTATCCACAATGGGCGTGGGTCATTCTCGTCGGCCAATTTTATAATAAGGTTGCTACCGGGAGTGTCGTTATTGTCGCCAATCATCTTTATGCCCGAGCGTTGGCTGCCCATGGCTATTCGGCTGCGCAGATATTCCGCACTTGGCCAATATCCGATATTCTGTTTACCTTGTTCCTTATCTATGGGTAGAAATCGCTTTTGTCCCGAGCGTTTCATCAGTTTCGTAACGTCCTTCTCGTATGCTTCCACCACACGATATAGCGAGTCGGCCCATTCCTTTGGATAAGGGTCGCAGTTCCATCCCGTGGTTGTGATAAGCGCCTCT
>JBJEAY010000021.1:0-3757 GCA_051869575.1 Prevotella sp.
TTCTAAAGAGGTATTAATAGTTTGAACACAATCTGATATTGACAATAAAAGTTCGTAATTTAATGAACTCCCTGTTTCAAGTATGTTTTTTATTCCATTCTTAACTTTATTCTTGTTTATTCTACTTAATTGTATAGTTTCTGCTGCAAAGCTCCCAGGAATAATCTCAATATCATCATGATACAAATGTACATTCAGATGTTTTATTTCAGTTCTCATCATTCTCATCTCTTCTTTATCAGTTGCAGAGATGTTCGGAGTCGGATTATCAAGGATATACACTACCATTTTCTTCACGGCATATCTTTTTTCAGCCGACCAATCTTTCCCTATATTCGAGAATATATCAAATCTTCCTTTCTCGATCTTTGCCATATCATTAGTGATAGACATAGCTCCCATCCATATTTCCACAGGATCTCCTGAATTGTAATTGGCATTTAGCATCTCTAATGAATGCATATTACTTGAGAATCGGTCATCATATATTAAGATGTCCGATAACATTTCACAAATCTTTTTATCCATACAACATTAATTATATTTATTTTAAAGAAGCATGGGCTATCTTCCTGCCACGGCCGATACTCAGGTTCACCACAAACCATCCATGGCGACCGTCAACAAGTCAAGCCCATGCCGTTTTTCGTTCACAGCACGAGCGTCGCTTGTCGTAGTCTCCATGGATTTCTTTTCCTTCTGTCCTATACAGTTGAGTGTGGTGATTTGAGTATAGACGCAGATCCTACAACGCTTTTCTTTTCCCACCTATAGGGATGGGAGGCCTGTATTGTGTTTGTTTACTTCGTCACTATATTATAAAGTTTTTGATATGTCGTTACTACATCATATATTACTTCGCTTGTCGAGATGGCCTCGAAATGCTTTTTCGCACAGTCAATCTTGGCATTCTCAGCATCTCTCCTCTGAGAGCTTTCAAGGTCGTTGCCCTTCGTCTCAGCCACAAAGTAGATGTGCTTCACAGTTCCTTCCTTGAATGCCACCGCCCAGTCGGGATTATATTTTCCCATCGGCGTACTGATGTAGAAGCCACTTGGCAGTTTTGTATATACAGCCACTATGTCCTCTTTTTCAAGCGACTTTGCAAATTCCATCTCAACTCCCTCGCTATCCACCACAACAAGGTCATACAGGGATTTCGTGCTCTCCATAGCGTTCTTCCCAAGCACGCCTCTCAGTGTTGATTCCTCGAAGATGTCAGAGTCGAATGTCCTGTTCATCTTCTCGTATTTTATATGCTGTATCACGCTTATCGCCTTGCAGTCGTTGATGATGCGGCTTGTCTTGATGATAAACTCCTCGGGATTCATCTGAAACTGCATGAACTTGTCTTCCCTGATGCCTTTCAGGATGTTCACTATCGTACGTCGTGTGAGTCCTGTTCTCTGCACCAGTTCACCCACGAGGTCGTAGGTCACTCCGCTCGACACGGCTTCCTTCACGTTCACCGTCTTGGTCTTTCCCTGCTGCATTGCCACTCCGGCTTCAAGCGACTCCTTGTCCCTTATCTTGTCCATTACGCCGCTTTCCACCACTATGCGTATCTCGGTTACACTAAGACTGTTGTCGATTTCCCTTATCGACTTCTTTACCAGTTCCGATGTGTCGAAGTTCACATTGTAGAATGTCCTTGTGTTAATCTTCTTCCACAACTCCTGCCATTCCTTCTTTGCAAACTTTTCCTCAATAAACCTTGCCTCTTTCTTGGTTCTGCCGTTGGATGGTTTTTGACTGCTTGGGTCGAATACAAGATTCAACTGCTTTGTCACGAATGTCTTCACGTCGTTTACATCACCAAAGTCGAGCTTTCCTTCCCTCTTGTCGTCGAAGAATTTCTGAGTCAGCTGACCTTTTTTCACATAGCCATGTATAGTCAGTTCCTCATAAATCTCGCATGCCTTTGTGCTTGAGATATAAACAGCATTTCCACTCTCGTCTGTAGCTTCCATCTCGGCGAATAGCGTGGCAGTCACCACCGTAGGCCTGTTCTGACAAGCCTCGGCAATCTCCTTCTGCAGTTTGTCGGCAAAGTCCTCATAGCTCTCGCTTGCCACCACCGTCAGCACGTTGGTGTCGAACACATGTTCCTGCCCCAACACATCGCTGTCTTGTCGCTCGCCCTTGGCGTTCACGCATAGGCGCATTCCACGCCCCACCTCCTGACGCTTCTTTATCTCGTTGGAGGTGTCCTTCAGCGTGCATATCTGGAATACGTTGGGATTGTCCCAACCTTCTTTCAAGGCAGAGTGTGAGAAAATAAACCTCACAGGAGTATTCATGTCGAGCAGTTTTTCCTTCTCCTTCATGATGAGATTGAATCCACGCTCCTCGTTCTCTCCCTCCTTGTTCTTCGAATCCACCACGTTTCCCTTCTTGTCCTTCGAGAAATATCCGTCGTGAATCCTTTCAGCAGCGTTCCTTGGGTCTTGCAGATAGCGCATATAGTCGCCCTCGGTCAGCCGAGTCATCAGTTCCTGAAGACAGCGTCGGTATTCCTCTTCAAACATGTCGGCATACTTGCCGTTCTGTGTCGCACCGCCCTCGCCATATTTGCGATAGCTCTCCACATGGTCGATGAAGAACAGGCTTAGCACCTTTATCTTCTGTGGGAACAACATTCGTTCCCTTTCGAGGTGCGCCTTGATAGTTTCCCTTATCTGTATGCGCCTTATCAAGTCTTCGTTCACCGCTCCTGTGGCGTCGCCCTCATGCAGCACCAATCCGTTGAGAAATCTCACCGTTCCTGCCAATCCGTCGATACGCTCTATCTTATATCTGTCTTGATATTCAGCCAAGCCCTTGCTCTCGTAGAAGAGGTCGTCGCCGTCGCGCATCAGTTTCATGCTCTGTCTGGTGCCTGTGGCAGTCTTCATGTCGTAGCTTATCCTTGCCTGCGGATTGCCCTTGCTCAGTACTATACTGTCGAGATACACAAAGCCATTTGTGGCAGTTGTACCAATCTGCCTGATGCCTCTCACCTCGATTTTCTTCACCAATTGTCGGTTGTATGCGTCGATGGCATCCAGACGGAACACCATGTTCTGTATGTCGTTCTTTCTGTGCGTCGCGCTATAAAGCACCTTGAACAGCGGTTCAAACTTTGCGATACCCTTTCTTGTGGCGTTTCCCTTGTCGGCTCCAAGCACACTCTGCGGTTCGTCGATAATCATAATCGGTCGGTTCTTGGCTATCACGTCGATAGGTCTGCGCCAACCGAATTTCTCCTGTTTGGTGAAGATTATCTTTGCCGCTGAGTCACCGCCCTTTCCCTCTTTGTTCTTGTCCTCGTTCATCGACGAGTTGAATGCTTGCGTGTTGATTATCATCACATGGATATTGCTGCTCTGCGAGAAATGGTCAATCATCTCGAGTTTCTTCGAGTTATACACGAAGAATTCCATACGTCTGCCGTATTGCTCGGCAAAGTGGTCGCTCATGCTCTCGAAGCTTTTCAGCACACCTTCCCTGATGGCTATGCTTGGCACTACGACGATGAACTTCAGCCAACCGTAGAGCTTGTTGAGTTCAAACATCGTCTTGATGTAGGTATAGGTCTTTCCTGTACCTGTTTCCATCTCCACGGTCAGCGTTCTTCCGTCGCCTTCGAGCGCCTCAATAGGCCTAATACCTTGTTCCATCTGCGTCTTGCGGATGTTGTCGCAGATGTCATTGTCGCTTATCCTCAATGGAGCGTTGGCATATCCCTCAGTGACATAAAAGTCTTGATATGACCCTT
>JBJEAY010000022.1:0-3743 GCA_051869575.1 Prevotella sp.
AAGAAAAATACCTTGATTTCTTGAAGCGTTTTGTAGATAGGTACATCGAACTTTTCTACATCCCGTCGGCACATGGATTCTGTACCAGTATTGACAAGAACAATCACCAACAAGGAGGAATGTTTGGACGTGGGCAGGCTTGGGCCTTGGAAGGACTTATTCCTGCATTCAAGGTGCTAAAGGATGAAAAGATAAAGATGATTATTGATGCCACTATTGACAACTTGATAAAGGTGCAATGCAAGAATGGAGGATGGGCATATAATCTCACCAAACCGCTAATGGGCGAAGATTGCAAGGCTGTAAGTGTTATTGCAAAGGATATGATGGAATGGTATGCCATTACCAAAGATGAGATTATCCGCAGAAGTGCGGAACGTGCTCTTGATTGGTGTTGCAAGCATACCGCATCCGATGGTGAAGCAAAGGGAGGCATCTTCTCATTCTGTATGGAAGGTGCCATTGTGCAGAACCTATATACTTCATGTGCTTTCGTGTATGCATCGGCATACGCTATAGAACTTGAACAAATGTTGAAACAATGAAAACAATTATTCTGACCAAACGACAGAATGAAGGTGAAAAACTTCGTCAGGCTTTGACAATATTTGACAACACAATCTCATCATGCCTATGCCTTACCAAAGAAGACGTGTTGAACAATCCTGAGAAGACAAAGGATTGTGAATACATCTTTTCCACTTGGTATATGCCTGAGTTTACGGACAAGGAAGTGGAGAAATTCTTCCCATCCTTAAAGGCTATTTTCTATGCAGCAGGTACGGTAAAGTATTTTGCAGAGCCTTTCCTGGCGGCTGGTGTACGAGTCTTTACGGCATCAAGTGCTAACGGCATTCCTGTCGCAGAATTTGCAGCCTCGCAGATTGTGCTTGCCAATAAGGGATATTTTCAGGCTCAGAAAAGATACAAATGGCCTATATGGCACAGAGGGTATTTCCTAGCACGTGGATATGCCGAACGAAAGGTTGGCAACTATGGTGCCAAGGTTGGACTTTTGGGATGCGGTGCAATCGGCAGCAAGGTTGTGGAGTTGCTCAGACCATATAAGTTGGAAGTGTTCGTTTACGATCCTTACCTTTCAGATGAAAGAGTTGCAGAATTGGGCGTGAAGAAAGTTGGTCTGGAAGAAATGTTCAAGACTTGCGATGTGGTGAGCAACCACCTTCCTGATATTCCTGAGACGAGAGGTATGATTGATGAGGCTCTGCTTTCTTCTATGAAGCCAACAGCAACCCTTATCAATACTGGCAGAGGAGCTCAGGTGAACGAAACGGCACTCAACAAGGTATTAAAGAAGCATCCTGACATGTGTGCCTTGCTGGACGTAACCTCTCATGAACCCCTATTCCCGTGGTCTCCTCTCTATTGGCGGAAGAACGTATTCCTGACACCACACATTGCCGGCAGTCTTTCGAAAGAGATTGACCGTATGGTAGAATATATGGTGCAGGCTTTTCACGATACTTTGACAGGAAAACCAAACGCTTGCGAAACAACTCTTGAGATAATTGAAAAACAGAGTACACATTGATATGATAAACAGAATTCTGAATAAGATCAAGAAGGAATGGAGAAAGACTCCATTGGGAAGGACCAAGAAAAATGAAAATCCCGTGAGATGGGGTATCATTGGACTTGGTTATATGGCTGAGACTTTTTCGTGCGCCATTGATGGTAGTAAGGATGATGTGGTCTATGCTGTAGCATCGAGAAATATCGACAAAGCCGAAAGATTTGCTGGTAATCATGGAAGATGCCGAGCCTATGGCAGCTATGAGGATATGCTTAATGACAGGAGTCTCGAATTGGATGTTGTCTATATTGCTACTCCTGTAAAGTACCATTATGAACATATAAAGATGTGCCTGGAAGCTGGGAAAAACGTGCTTTGCGAGAAACCAATCACAAGTTCGCTTGAACAATTCGAAGAACTGATTGGATTAGCCCAAAAACATAATTGTTTCTTAATGGAAGGCATGTGGATGAAGTGTCTGCCAACATTCCAAAAGGCTTGTCAATGGATTAACGAAGGCAAGATTGGAGACATCGAGCTTGTGAGGGTGGATTTCTATAAACGTGAGCATATACGTGAGGGACATGCCATATACAATGCAAGTGAAGGTGGCGGAATCCTGCGCGACTTCGGGGTATATGCCATTGCCTTCATGGAGCATTTCTTGGGAGGTTATCCTGATTCTATAGCGGCTAACAAACGCATATCTGTTCATGGTATTGATGCAGACTGGAACATCGTTGCAGAAAAGAATCATGTTCGTGCGTTTGTCAACCTATCTGCAAATTTCGGATCTTTGAGTAAGGCAGTCGTAATTGGTAGCAAAGGCTTTATAGAATGGGATTCGCAGTTCAACCGGACAAATCGTGTTGTGCTTTATGATGCAAATGGAATGATAGTTGAGGATTCTATAGCAAAGTATTCCTTTGAAGGTTTTGAATATGAAGTAAAAGAGGTACATCGTTGTATTGCAGAATGCCAGCAGGGAAGCACTATAGTTACGTCGGAGGGAACTTTACACACTATGCGCATGATTAACAAATTGTTGTCAAATGAAGAGTAAGATAAAATCACTCATTGAACAAGTTGTACCTGTTTGTGAGTCTTGGATATCAAAGGATAACGATGGTCTTTATCGGTTTGTTGATCCTAATGATGGTGAGGAGATATCAGCTCACTATGGAGCAACTCATGCTGCTGCTTCCTTCATTATTTGGGGTAAAGAAACAGATAAGAAGGAACTATATGATAAAGGCATGTCATTGCTTCAAAGTATTCTGAAACGCTGGGATACAAGTAAATGTCTTCCTGCTTTCCACTATGATTTTAACAACTTTGCACTATGTCTTATTATTGATTATGTCGATGATAAGACAAAGGCACTTATTCTAAAAACCGTTTGCAATACAGCCGATAGCAACCACAATACAATCAATTGGTTGCCTATGAGATGGTTGGTCAACAAGAAACGATTTGAATGGACATCAGATGGCAAATACAACAACAGAATTAATCATTGCAAAAAGACTATAGCAAAGGCTACAAATGCCGATGGAGGTATTGAAGACCGCCTTCCTCATGGAATGAGTTTCAATCTACAATATGATGTGGCAACGGTGGCTGTATTACAATATCTGAGGGTTCATGGAGAAGAAATGGATTTAAGTAAAGAACTTGGATTCCTGCTTAATGCTGTTGCTCCGGATGGCGATATTAATTACCAAGGAAGGGGAACAAACCAAATTTTTGCATGGGGACTGTGGGTTTATCTGCTGGCATCCAGTAGTCAGAATGAAGCATTGCAAACAGCTTTAACTTACCTTACACCTCGTTTGACGAAGATGCTTGATAACAATAATCTGATGTTAAATGATTGGGACGGTAAGGAAAAATATCTATGGTGGGATTATCATTTTGCATCTGTGTATATTGCCCATCTTATGATGTGGCTGATTCTTGCTTATCTTGATTATGAAAAGAAATCAATAAATCCCACGTATTCATCTTCCACAGAAACAGGACTTCATATTTATAGGTCGGAAAACTTCTTTGTAAGTTGGTTTGAAGGAAGAACTGAATATCTTGCAGAAAAAGGGCCCGCAATAGCTGCCATTTGGTCTAAAAAGCAAGGTATGATATGCAAAGGAACCTTTGGCCCTTGGCAAGGTTTGTTTGGTAATAAGTATATACATGAGGATGTCGTTGTAAA
>JBJEAY010000023.1:0-3742 GCA_051869575.1 Prevotella sp.
TTTTGCGTCGTGATGTATAATGTTATGTCCACATATGAAATCTACGTCCTTCAGGAAATCCGTCAGTTCCCGCTTGTTGGCAGAATGATACACCGCCCCGTCCCATCTAAGTGCCCCGATATCATGAACCTTGTGGTCTTTTATACCCACCTCGACATCCACAACTGCATATTTGGAAGCGTCGTGTGGCACTTCCTGCGAGTGGACGGAAGGTTTATCCGCACCACTAAATGCATCTATGATTCTGTTCCAGAAGGACATTTTTACTTAATATGGCCACAAAATTACAAAAAGAATTACAGACTTTGGCATAAAAGAGGGAAAAAATGCAGAAAAGTCAATAATGTTAGTATTTTATGTCATATATTTCACCCATATATTGATGATTTGTTTCGGTGACTATTTGCAGTGTCTTCACCTTCTCTTCAATATCACATATATCACAACGGGGGCTCCTATCACCGGGGTGATGGCGTTGAGGGGAAGGAGACTGCCGGAGGCGGGGAGAGTGCAACAGAGATTGCAGACGAGGGCGGTGATTGCTCCTGCAAGCATGGTGAGAGGCATCTGGACGCGATGGTCGCTCGTGCGGCATATCATCTTGGCGATGTGGGGCACGGCAAGACCGATGAAGGAGATGGGACCGCAGAAGGAGGTGACCACTGCTGTGAGCAGTCCGGTGATGACAAGGAGGTAGTTGCGGATGCGGGCTGTGTTGATACCAAGGTTTTCGGCATAGCTCTCGCCTAACTGTATGATGTTGAGCGGTTTGATAAGTAATAGGGCTGCTGTGAGACCGATGAGGCACACGGCGGAGTAGTGGGGGAGAAGTCGCATGGGAACACCGCCGAAATTGCCCATTCCCCATACGACGTATGACTTGACACCCTCCTCGGTGGCGAAATAGTTGAGAAGACTGATGGCTGCCGAGGCAAGATAACCAATCATGATACCGATGATGAGAAGCATGATGTCGTTCTTGACAACAAGTGAGAACATAAATACAACCGCCATTACTGCCACGGCTCCTATGAATGCTCCAATGAAGACTGCGGCAAAACCGCTGAACGACAAGGCGCCAGTGGTAAGACTGCCGCCAAAGAGCAGAATGACGAGTGCCGCTCCGACGCCGGCACCACTGCTGATGCCGAATATCGACGGGTCGGCAAGGGGATTGCGGAAGGCTGTCTGCAACATCAAGCCGCTCACGGCAAGCGACATTCCCGACAGAAGGGCGGTGATGGCCTGTGGAAGTCGCGACTCCATGACTATGAATTGCCATACCGACTTTGAGGCTTCGCCTCCAGTGAGGATATTGAAGACCTCGCCAAATGGGATGTCAATCGAACCGTATGCGAGATTGGCTATAAAAAGCAATACGGCAAGGATAATGAGCAGACAGACTTTCTTCACTTTACTTTCTTGAAATAAGTTGGTTGGCGATTTGTCTGAGGATGAATCATGGCAATGAAGTCCTCCAGCAGACGGTCGGGATGAAACGGTGTTGACTCATAGAAGGTGGTGCGCTCTGTGGAACAGCCATATACGTTGCCGTCGGCAAATGCCTTCAGATGTGAGAACACCTTGTAGTCGTTGGCTATACCAGTGAGAGTTTTCTCTTCGCCACCATATCGGAACAGCCATAAGTCGGCATTCTCGCATTGGCTCACCACCTTTTCAATAGAGAGAGCCACACTGCCGCCGTTGTCATCGTCTGCAAAGCAATATCTTCCGCCTGCATCGGCAATCATCTGTCCGATAGTGCTCTTGCCTCCAGGCACATACCATGTATTGCCTGTGGGGAAATCCACCATGACTGTAGGATGGGAGTCTATACTCTTTGCCTCCTTGGCAAGAGCCTTATAATGAGCCTCAACATCATTAAAGATGCCGTCAGCCTGTTCATCTACTCCGAAAAGCATTCCGTAGAACTTAATCCATTCGGCACGGGCGAGTGGAGATACCTCCATGTAGTCGGCACATTCGATAATGGGGATGCCGATTTGGTCGAGTCGGCCATAACCGCCACTGTTCTCGAATGGTGATAGCAGGATGACATCGGGCGAGAGGTCGATAATCTTCTCAACGTTAGGCGACATGCTACTGCCCACGTTGGCTATCTTGTTTGACGTGACGAGAGATTTTATCTCCGGACGCTTCACATATTCCACGTCTGCCATTCCGCTTATCCTGTCCTTTACCCCCATGTCGGCTATGAGCGAGGCATGAACAGTGGTGAACACCACTGCATTCTTCACAGGCACATTGATGACAGTGCCTTCGGGCAGATGAGGAGTCTCGGGTTTGCTGACAAGAATATAGCGATGGAGCACCTCGCCCTTTTTCCATGGGTTTGCTATTTCCACCACATTATATCCCTCGTGCTCCACGATATTGAGCAATCGGGAATACGACAGGCGCAAGGTGTCTGCCCCGTCCTGCGCCTTCCGACTCACGCCGGAAGTGCAGGAAGAGAGGGCGACTATAATAAGTGTCAAACAAAAAGCTATTTTTCTCATATTCGTGTCATTACATCAATACAACCTTCTTCGGGTTCTGTCCCCAAGAGGTGAATGAGCCAATGAGGTTGTAGTTGCTGTCAAAGTGATATACAGTGCCGTTGCCTGCGCTATACAGTGTGGTGGTGATATAGAACGAGCCATTCTCACCCTCGCTGAGAGCGTATATGCTTGCGTTAACAAGCTCAGGGACGGCAGATGTTATCTTGGATGTGAAATCTGTCTTGGTCTTTGTGGCTGCGTCATATATAAAGTATGAATTTTCAGTTACGGAATACCATTCGTTATCATCTGTCGAGAACCATTCAGTCTTTGAATATATCGCTAATGCCTTGTTGTCGTCTTTTGTGGCAATGGCGTATGTGGCAAACAATCCGGTGTCTTCTGCCTTTCCGCTCTTTATGTCATACACCCAGAATGGAGTGTTTGTCCAGTCAGCTCCGTAGCCCTGAATGAATACATACTTGTCGGAGGCGCACACAAGTTGGGTATTGTCGCATACATCCACCGACTTCACGTCTGCGTCGGTGAAGTTCTTGGTGTCGATGATGAACATGCGGTTGTCGGGAACATAATCGGTGGTATTGCCGCAGGCGACATACAGGATGCCGTCTTCCTCGTCTATTCTCTCAGCAGCCTTGCCGACAGTCACTTTTGCCACCACGCTGAGATCATTGGCATTGAGCTTTACAACATATTCTCCGTAAGTAGTGACATAGATATATCCGTCACACTCAGCCATATAGCGTGGCTGTCCAAGGTCATTGCCGAAAGCCATGCGTGCCTGTTCCACTCCAGCCTTGTTGAGTTTTGCCACGTAGCTTGAACCATATACGCTGACATAGATGTTGTTGTCTTCTACAATTATGTCCTGCCCGGTGTCGCCCAACTGCTTCTTGTTCTGTATCAAGAAGAGGTCGTTGGCTGCCTTGGTGGTTGTGTCCTTTGCGGCATCAAAGAAAGATATTGATGCGTTGTTCAATTGGAATGAACCTTCGTTGAGCACAAGGCCGCGATGTTCGGGCAGGGCGATGGTTGATCCATACTCGTATGGGTCGTATTCGTCGTCGTCACATGATGTGAATGCTGTCGATACAGCGAGTCCGCAGAGTGCGGAAAGGAATAAACTTCTAAATTTCATTGTCTTTTGTATTTTATGATGTTATGTTAAAATTCCACTGTTGCCGATGCAGTCATTGAGCGCCCTGGCATCGGATAGTATT
>JBJEAY010000024.1:0-3739 GCA_051869575.1 Prevotella sp.
ATAATACTTTTTTCGTTATCAGCAAAGAAAAAAGCGTTTTTTATGCAAATATTAACTATTATGCTTATCTCATATCACTATAAGTTTTCGATAAATAATATGTTTCATATTCTCGTTTGCCAATCATATATTCCTTGGCAAGCAACGTAGAAATGCTATCAGGCAGATCAACCCAATTGAATGGGAACAAAGGTTTCTCCTCTGAGTATATCTTACTATGAAATATTCCCCAAAGAAATAGTGACAAAAACAATTTCTTATTCTTTATTATTTTCATCATTTAGAACGCCAATTGTTGTATCATATGTGATTTTTTCATTTTATGTATTCGAAATCTATACAATGAACTTGCTTGTCTGCAAAAATTATTCTTGTTACAAGATAATGCCAACAACCTGCACGTGTATTGCTACGTTGTGTCCATTCGGATTGAAACTGGTCAAGTGCCCAAGTATTGCATAAATACCGGTATCTCGATTTTTCCTTATCGTGCATTTCCAATACTAGAGGCTCCGAATCAATAAACACCACATTGTCTTTTACCAAACGCCACATTTCAAGCTCGACTGGTCTTTTGGTATTCCACGCTTGGGAATAATACGTCATCCCCTCACAATTAGTCATATCCAACAGTATTATTGTATCATTTTTTGTTTCTGTGCAACAGCATGCATTCCTGCGTCTTAGTTTTTTCAATAATCCACTGCATTTTCTCAATTTGTTAAAGTTGTAATTCTTTATATCATACATCAAGACACATTATCACTGTAGGGTGTAAGTGTAACACACACCATCCTAATTCCATAATTATTCTAGACTAAATATTTCCTAACAGCCTTTGACAAGTAATTGGCTATAAACCTGCAATTTGATGTAAAATTGTAGGCAAACCGTCTGTCTTCAGAATAATACTATTCGTTAAGACGGTCAACAATCAAATTCAAATATCTCAATTTCATAACTTAACTAATCCCATCTTAGTTTTCTGAATTCTTCGATATTATCCTCATTAGGAATGTAAAGTTTTGTATTCTCATCCAGGCACTTTGATTTGATCATGCCTTGGGCGAGGTCATCAAGCTTACATTCAAATTGTGGATAATCCAAAAAATCTGTCACTAACAGTTTACTTTCAGTCACAACTACTTTCCTGACATTCTTATTGAAGAAAATGTCATCGGGATATGTAGTGTAAATTGAGCCGCTGTTCACGCATTCTCCTTTTAGCGTCGTCACAGTCAGCCTTAGGTTGTATTCGTATTGAGTCAGCACATGTTCAAATATGACCTTTATGCCATATTCCCTTAACATCACTTTCTTGAACAACCATTCATTCCTGTAGCCTAAGTCCCTGAACTGTTGGTGCAGCCTTAGAAAATCGTCAATAGGGACAGAATGGCTTAAGGCTGCCAGGCGGTAGCCTCTTTCAAGCAAGGAAAAATAGAACTCAAAACGTTCTTGCTCTGAGCGCATTGCCAAGTATCTCTGTATCTCAGAATCAGAAACATGAAGAGATACGTCAAGACAGTTAACAGAACAAACTCTTACATGGTCTTTTTCTTTGGTGATAGCACAACTCAGCAGATTGTAATCACCGTCTGTAGGAAGATGCAGTTTCCTGACATGACGTGAAAGGAAGTTACACAATGTCCATGTGTTATAACGGAATTTGCTGTCAAAATCCTCTCCAAAGCCAGAAGAAGGCCATTTCTTTATCAAATATATATACCTATAATTCATATTTTACGGTCTTTTATGTTTATTTTCGTCTAATTCTTCTTTGTTATCAGTGTGTTTGCCCTATCTTTCTCATATTTCAGTATTTTATCTCTTGCGCCAGCACCTGCAGGCTCTTGATGAGTTATTTTAGATTCATATATATCGCCACCTTCTTCTTTATTCCATTTTCTCACCTGTTGTTCTGCGCGATAAGATTTTCCGTCTTTACGAATTTTTCCTCCGCTAATTCCAGTCTTTACGACTTTGCCAGTCCGTTTATCTATGATATCATATGCATGTTGAGCTTTGGTACTTAATTTGGAATTTCCATGTACATTCTTTACAATTTTCACAACATCCTTAACATCTCCGACACTTACAGGCAATAACTCTGATGCCGAGGACACGCCTGCTCCTATAGGGTCGATTGTCGAGGCATTACCGTCAACTACAGTGGTGGCATTTTCTTTGATGTCTGAAATAGCCTCCGCATAAGTGGATGCCTTGCCAAGTTCCCTCAGACCGTTGCTTGCCACCCTTGAGCCTATCTTCATGGTGGCCTTGAGTATCTTAGTCCAAATGATCTTTCCGTCAGGGTCAATGGCATTAACTGAGTCACCAGCGCAATAAGCATACGGACTAACGTCGTAATACTTCTCGCACAGCGGGTCCATCACATGCCATCGGCCTATGGCAGCATCGTTGTGCCTTGCGCCGTGGTCATACCAGTCGAGGCCGTGCATGCGGTCGAGTTCCTTGCCGTTGTACTTGTATGGCTGCACGTCGCCGTTGGTGCTCTCGGCAAAGAGAGCACCGTATGGGTAATAGTGGTTGACCTGCTTGACTGCAGCGTTTTCATCAACGACCACCCTCACGTTTCCCTGATGGTCTGTGAGATAGGCATGATATATGGGTGTTCCTCCGTTATAGTCCACATAGCCGCCTTCGACGAGGATTCTACTTAATACTCCGTCTTCGTATATCTTGTTGCCTACATAGTCGATGGTGTGAATATCCGCTATTGCAGTGGAGGCGGAGCCAGATGGCGGACCGGAGGCAAGAAGTCTGGTATAGCTTGTCTCGTATTTCACCTGAAACTTCGTACCGTCGGCGGAATACAGATAGGTGGCACGGCTGCCGTTATCATACACCTTCTGCGCAATATAGCCTGAAGCGTCGGATGTGGTGTAGGTGCGGTAGGTGATACAGGCTCCGCCGCTGTTGTGTGCATAAGCCATAAAAGTTATGCACTGTAGCATAATCCCAATTGCAGTGAGGATGCATATTCTAATTTTTGTACTCATAGCTGTAACTACTCATAATCACTAAGCCATAATCTTAGGTCTTTTATATATCTAAATGCAAAGATACTCAATTATCGGAATATATGCAAGGAATACAAGTGTAAAGTTTGTTAAATTGAGGGTCGCTTGCAAAAAAGTGTGGATTATCTAACACAATAAGACGAGGTTTTGTACGTTTTATAACAGTTATGAGAAGCTTTACATAATGCATATAGTTAAACTACATGCCCCAAACAGTTGACAACAGAGTGTTCAGTTGCCTTGAGAAAAGCCATTATGATATGCTTATAAAGGCGGGTGACAGACAAATACGTCTGTCAGCCATCTGTCAGTGGGTTAACCTGTTGTATATTAATAAGTTAAGGCTAAATGATGACAGATGACAGATAAAATTAACTTTTTCACGTATAAGCTAATTCGGCTACAAATAAAATAATGCAATTCCGATAATTAAAAGACAGAAAATAACACTTTTCCAACACGATCCGCCCTTGATTCTTACACTTTTCCAACACTGAGACGTGGCATTAATAGTGAGATTTGGCTATATAATGTGTAGTGAGACATCAATCAACATTATCTTTTGCCAGGTCAATGATTGTGAACCAATGCGTCTGTCTCTCTTGATACATTAATTATCCCAAACTTAATATTTCTTCAATTGGAAGCCTTGTCATTTCCGAAATTTGTTCAACAGGTATTCCTGCCGTCTTCAT
>JBJEAY010000025.1:0-3736 GCA_051869575.1 Prevotella sp.
GTGTTGATTGGTGGACAGGGTATAGGCAAATCCACCTTTGCCGCCCGACTGCTGCCGCCTGATTTGCGATGCTATTATCTCGACCATATCAACCTCTCCAACAAGTTTGATATGGAAATGGCCCTCACCAATAATCTTTTCGTCAATCTCGACGAGTTTAATGTGATGACCTCAAGGCAGCAAACCAAGTTGAAGCAAGTGTTGTCGAAGGTGAAGGTGAACGGGCGCCCAATCTTTGGTCGTGTTCAGGCCGACCGTCCTCGCTATGCCTCGTTCATAGCCACCACCAACGACGAGACACCTCTCAGCGACCCTACTGGCAGTCGCCGCTATATCTGCATCCTCATCCCCGAGGACACCTATATCGACAACGACACTCCCATCGCTTACGACCAGCTCTATGCCCAGGTGCTCCATCAATTGAAGGCTGAGGAACAGCCCTATTGGTTTGACAACATCCAAGTGGAGCGCATCCAGGAGCTGAACATGCCGTTTTACAAGTCGGAGGACATGAACGACATGCTCACGTCGTGCTTCCGCAAGCCGAAGGACGGCGAACAGCCGATATGGATGTCCACCACCGAGCTGTGCAACCGTCTTCACAAGAAGTATCCCACAGTCAAGAAGTCCCACTCGATGAAAATCCATATAGGTGCCGCCCTGAAGCTACTCGGTTTCGCTTCAAGGCGCACATCCAATGGCAATGTATATGCCCTCACACCGCGCGAAGCGGTGTGAGGGCTATATATAGAAGTCTTGAAAGATTCAAAAAAACATAAAATAAGCGTTCATAAACTATTTTTTATCCTAAATATTTGGACTTTAGCGAAAGTTTATGTACCTTTGCAGCAAAAAGGAAGAAACTATGGATATAAAGGCTATGCCCACGGTGCAGATTATCCAGGCATTGGGCAAGAGGTACAGGGAATATCGGATAGCTGCGAGAATGACACAAAAAGAGGTAGCCGAGCAATCCGGGATAAGTATGCTCACCATCAGACGGTTTGAGCAGGGTTATTCGTATGACATCAAGTTGGGCAATCTCATTGCCCTTCTGAAGGCCATTGATTTTGCCGACGGCATAGCCGACATTCTTCCAGAGATACCAGTCTCGCCGTATGCATTGGCAAGACAAGATGCAAACAAACCAAAAAGAGTAAGACATGAACAACAACGTTAAGGTTACGATATGGGGTAGGGAAGTAGGCCGACTCACATGGGACGCGAGCAGAAAGCGTTCCGTCTTCGAGTATGCACCAAGTTTTCTCAAAGGAGATCTCGACATTGCTCCTTTGACGGCATCCATCCACGAACGCAGGAGCAGGCTTCCTTTCTATGGTGAGGCAAACAATGGTGTTTTTTATGGTCTTCCTGCTTTCATTAGCGACAGCCTGCCGGGGAAATGGGGAGATACAGTTTTTTCTGCTTGGGCATCGGCGAACAATCTTGATGAGAATCGACTGACAGCTGTTGACAAACTGTCATTCATTGGCAAGCGGGGAATGGGTGCTTTGGAGTTTGAGCCTTCTCTGGAAATAGGGTCAGGAGAAATGAGTCTCGAACTTGACCAACTCTATCGCAAGGCTCAGGAGATTCTTGAACAAAGAGAGGAAACGGTTATTGTCGGTAAGGACATCACTCTGGAAAGTCTATATGAAGTAGGCACATCGGCAGGAGGTCAGCATACCAAGGCAGTTATTGCCAGAAACGACAAGACGGGCGAAATACGCTCAGGCCAAGTTATGCTGTCTTCTGACTACACGTATTACTTGCTGAAGTTCGCCGAGAAAGACTATTACCCACTTACAAAGGTTGAGATGGTGTATTATAAACTCGCGACTATGGCAGGTATTACCATGATGCCGTGTGAATTGATCAGAATTGATGGCGACGATCATTTCCTCACTCAACGATATGACAGGAAGGACGGCAAGAGAATTCATACACAGACACTTGCAGCCATGAATCCCAATGCGAGAAACTATGAGGACTTGATGACAGTTGTGGAAAGGCTCAACATTCCTTACAAGGAAAAAGAGGAGACCTTCCGCCGCACCGTGTTCAACATCCTTGCCACCAATGTTGACGCACATATTCGCAATTTCTCTTTTATGATGGAAGAAGGCGGGGAGTGGCACATCACTCCTGCATACGACTTGACATTCTCATGCTTCAATCCCGGAAACAAGTTTGATCCTGCCCATTATTTGAGAATTGGGGGGAAGACTGTTGACATAGGATATGAAGAGCTTATGGAATTTGGCAGAAGATTCAGCATAGCCAATCCAAATGAGATTATTCAGAGAACCGCCGACTGTGTCGCCATGTTCCGCTCTGTTGCCGGCGACATTGGAGTGGAAGGCTATTGGATTGACAAGATAGAGAAACATTTTGCCGAAATGTCTCCAAGGATGCTCTCTATGCTCAATGGCTACAAGTCTCTGTCTTTCAATTACTTCATTGAAGAAAAGGGTATAACGGTCAACAATCTCCATTGGACAGAAATGGGGAATGGTGCCATGCGACTTGAAGCCGAGCTTAATGGCACTCCTTTCAGAGCTACCTTTGCTAAGAAATCCAAGGAATATCCTGCCATTATGGAAAACGGAGGTATCAAAATGCCATTCGAGAAACAGAAAGAGTATGTCGAGCGGTTGTTTATTCCGAGGATAACTACTGACTAATTCCCGAATCTCACAATCTTCGGTATTCTGTCAATCTTGTTCCTTTGTAACAAGACGCACTTCTACATTCACCCATTCATCCCACGACTGGCCTTCGTCCCCCGTCAGTGTCCTTTCATCCCAATCGTCGGGCTTATATTCAGAAGCCGACGCTTCAAAGCAGCTCCCCTTTTCCATCCATTGCAGGGATTTCGAGGTCTTCTTTCCCAACTTAATGGCTTTGCTCACGGCACGCATCAACAGCCTGTTGGTCCTGCCAATACGCTTGGCGTTCTCAACATTACCCAACTCCAACAACAGTATGTATTCTTTTCTGATTCTGTTCTCCAATTCCTCCAGCGTCATGTTCTCGACTTCCTTGTTGTCATACACTGGTTTGTGGCGCAGCGGCTCCTGTTCATTGTTATAAAATTCACAGTCATCATGTATGAACGGGATGACGGTTTCACCCTCCTTGTTGATGACTCCGGCCTTGTAGTCCTTCCATGTGAGAGCATAGCCCTTGCTATTAAAGAATAGCGGATAGCCATATAGGGCAGGATTTTGTCATTATATCGCCCCTTTAGTCTTTATTAGTATATTTTCATTGTTTTACTAATAGTCTATACATTCTTTCATGCAACGTTTAGAGAAAACATTTGCTATTCTTTTTGTCAATAGATTGTCGCTATGTCCAAAGAATCTATGTGCAATTTGAGCCTGTTTCTTTTCAATAATTCTACGCAATACTCTTTTCTGCACGTTAATACTCTTGTTTCTATAGCGCGACGATAGCTGCAGTAGTTTCCCACCGTCAGACATCTCATCTTCTATTTCTTGCATAGAATTCTTGTACGTTTCCTCCGTTGCAGCATATTTATACCCTATGCCACATGCAATCTTAGTCCAGGATTTTAATAACCGTTTGCGTATTTTCTCTTTCTTACTCATAGTTGTTTGTAGCATATATAAATTGACTATAATTGCGCCATAAAGAAGCAAAATCTTTCAAGATTGGGTTATCACCCATCGGCCATCCTTGCGACCGCCTTCACGAGTGAGTATGCCATATT
>JBJEAY010000026.1:0-3735 GCA_051869575.1 Prevotella sp.
TGTATCTTTGCACGCAATTTAATAAAACAAACAACAATGAAGAAACAGACACTTGCAATAGATACCCCCTACCAGCAGCCCGACGCTTACGGGGCACTGAGTATGCCGGTATATCACTGCGCCGCCTATGAATTTGGCAATGCCGAGGAGATGGCTGACGCTTTCTGCGGACGTACCGACAAGCCAGACTACTCGCGCGTGACTAACCCAACAGTGACATATTTCGAGAGAAAAGTGGCCCTGCTTGCCGATGCCAAGGAAGCCGTGGCATTCAGTTCGGGCATGGCTGCCATAAGCAACACGTTGCTTTGTCTTGCCTCACAGGGGCGGAGCATTCTCACCTCGCGCCATCTCTTTGGCAATACCTTCGCTCTCATCGGAGGCACCATGCTGAGGTTTGGCGTGAAGCCCAAACTGTGCGACCTCACCGACATCGAGGCGGTGGAGAAAGCCATCGACGACTCTACGTGTTGCATCTTTATGGAGATTATCACCAACCCGCAGATGGAGATTGCCGACATCAGGGCGCTTGCCGATGTTGCCCACAGGCATAACATACCGCTCGTAGCCGACACGACGATGATACCCTTCACCCAGTTCAGTGCCAAGGCATTAGGTGTGGATATCGAGGTGGTGTCGAGCACAAAGTATATATCGGGAGGTGCCACTACTATCGGGGGCTTGGTAATCGACTATGGCACTGTGCCCAACTTCGGCAAGCGCATGCGCCAGGAGATGCTCATGAACTTAGGTGCCTACATGTCGCCACATGTGGCATATATGCAGACCATAGGATTAGAGACGCTCGACGCCCGCTATCGTGTGCAGGCTGGCAATGCCCTCGCCGTGGCAAAGGCTATCAAGGACATCCCCGAGATAAAGAAGGTGAGATACCCCGGTCTGCCCGACGACCCGTTCCACGACATCGCCCGCAAGCAGTTTGGCGAGACATCGGGAGCCATGCTCACCATCGACCTCGAAAGCAAGGAGGCGTGCTTCAGTTTCATCAACAACCTGAAACTCATTCGCCGCGCCACCAATCTCTTTGACAACCGCACTCTCGCCATCCATCCCGCCAGCACTATCTTCGGCAACTTCAACGACCGCCAGCGCAAGCAGATGGATGTGCTCGACACCACCATACGCTTGTCGATAGGACTTGAGGCACCGGAAGACATCATTGAGGACATCGAAGGGGGAATGAGAAATTAGGAATTAGAAATTAGGAATTATATGACATACGATTTCGACAAGATAATAGACAGGACGGGGACTGACGACCTGAAGCACGGAGTGCTACAGGAAAGATATGGCGACGCTAATCTGCTCCCCTTATGGGTGGCAGACATGGACTTCGAGACACCCCAGTTCATCACCGACGCACTGAGAAAACGTCTCGACCACTCGCTCTTCGGCTACACAATGATGCCCAAGGATTATTGGCCACATATCGCGCAATGGATAGAGGATCATCACCAATGGCGACCCAAGGAGGAATGGATGACATATATCCCTGGTATAGTGAAAGGCATAGGCATGGCTATCAACGTCTTTGTGAAAGAAGACGAGAAGGTCATCATCCAGCCCCCGGTATATCATCCCTTCCGCCTAACCCCATTAGGCAACCGCCGCCAAGTAGTGTATAACCCACTCGTGGAAACACACCCCACCAGGGTACAGGGGGGCTCCTACTCCATGGACTTCGACCAGCTCGCCTCTGTCTGCGACTCCAAATGCCGCATGCTCATCCTCTCCAATCCCCACAACCCTGCGGGCATCTGTTGGGATGCCGACACCCTGCGCCGTCTGGCTCATTTCTGCCACGAGCGCGGCATCATCGTCATCTCGGATGAGATACACTGCGACATGGCTCTGTTCGGCAATCGCCACACACCCTTTGCCTCTGTCAGCGAAGAGGCAGCGCAATGCAGCATCACCTTCGGTGCACCGTCGAAGACGTTCAACATCGCAGGCATCGTAAGCTCCTATTCCATTATTCCCAATGATGAGCTTCGCCGTCGTTTCTACTCGTGGCTTGAGGCCAACGAACTTAACGAGCCTCATATCTTCTCACCCATCGCCACCCTTGCGGCATTCACTCCCGAGGGAGAGCAGTGGCGCAAGCAGATGCTGAGCTACATCGAAGATAACATCGACTTTGTCATAAACTACTGCCGTGATAATATCCCCCAGATAAAGCCATGGCGTCCGCAAGCCTCCTTCCTCGTATGGCTCGACTGTCGCGACCTCGGCCTCAACCACCAGCAGCTGGTTGACCTCTTCGTCAAGCGTGCCTGTCTCGCCCTCAACGACGGCGAGATGTTCGGCAAGGGCGGCGAGGGTTTCATGCGCCTCAACGTAGCCGCCCCGAGAAGCATTCTCCAAACGGCTCTCGAACAGCTAAAGGAAGTTTTGCAATCGGAATCTCACTGATTAGTTCTATGAGTCCGCGAGAATTTTGCCGTTAACCCTTCACCCTTCATTTTTACAACATAATACACTCATTATCAAATGGTTTGCATTATGAAGGGTTGGCTCAACCCTTCATTACCCTTCATCAACCCTTCATATATGAGAAGGCGAAGATTAGGCAGATATAAAGCTGTGCTTTAGGTCGGCTAAAGCGTAGCTTTACGTGGACTAAAGCTATGCTTAACGTGAGCTTCAGTTATCTGTGTGCGCTCTGTCAAGTGGCATCAGGCGCTCTGTCTCCCTACGACAGGCTTCTGTCATCATAATGACAGAGTGGGCGAAGACGTTATCGATAGTTTTTACGATTGTTATGAAGGGTTGTGAAGGGTAATGAAGGGTTGAATCAACCCTTCATAGGTTTAACACATTGATATTCATATTGTTACAAGCATTTTATGAAGGGTGAAGGGTTAGCGGCAAAATTCTTCGGCATTCAAGAAACCGTAAGATTTTCATATCTTATTTTTCATTTGCAATGCTGCCTTAGAATTAACGATGTCACGCACAGACGATTTTGTTAAATTCCCGTAAATATCACTCACTATTTATCCGTATATAGAGTATTTTGATTACCTTTGCCCATTGAAATCATACATTAGTGTTGGAATTTTCATGTTGAGGACAGAGAAATGGTACAGATTGAATTATTCAAACTAGAATACAAGAACGATTTTATTCGTCTCAACAGAGAGTGGATAGAGACCTACTTCAAAATTGAAGCCTCAGACATCGAAACATTCTCTCATGTTGACGAGATAATAGAACAGGGCGGACAGATATTCCTTGCCTTGAATGATGGAGAGGTCGTCGGATGTTGTGCACTCAAATATCATGACGAAAAACAGTCCTACGAATTGGCAAAGATGGCGGTTGCTCCTCGTCATCAAGGCAAACATATCGGCTATTTGCTCGGCAAAACTGTCATGGAATACGCACGACAAAATGGAATCAAAAAGATTTTTCTGGAGGGCAACACGCACCTGAAAGCTTCAATCGCCCTTTATAGGAAACTTGGCTTTGAAGAAATACCCCTGAAGGGCAATGCCTATGAACGTTGCGACATTCTGATGGAATGGACGAATAAAATGAACGTACATCAAAATTAAGGACATAATACCGATGCCCTGAAAGAGGCATTTACCCTCGGAGCATCAATATAATTTCTCCAGGTATCTCTGTTCGGACAAGGCAGGATTCATTACTGGCGAGAATATCTACATCGACGATGGCAAGCCGACGCATAACTCCATCATCTACTTGCAG
>JBJEAY010000027.1:0-3733 GCA_051869575.1 Prevotella sp.
GCAATCTTGTGGGAGCAGTGGCAGAAGTTATCATCCAACCGACAATCGCCCATACATCTGGAGGCGGCGGTGGCAGTGATGACCGTGGATGGAACGATGACGATAAAGAAAAGAACAAGAAGAAACGTAACGGAGGAATGAGAAGATAAGCGTATGGGAAACAGAAAAGTGACACCATTGAAGGACGAACCTGGCACGTCTTTGGAAGAACTGCAGATTGAGTTGTCCAACTGCATTCAGACCATAAATGCCCTTTCCGGCAAGATAGACACCCTTGCCAAGCCAAACGCCATTGACACATCAGCATTGAAGGATGCCGTGGGAAAGGCTGCGGCAAACGAGGTGAGAACACTGTTGGAGAATCGGCAGAGGAAGTTCAAGGAAGAGGAGGAAGCGGCAAAAGCCAAAGGCGAGATAACCCAACAAGAGTACTTCCAGACTTTGACCGAAAGATACGAAGATGTACTCACCAAGTGCATTGCTCTTGTAGATTTCAACAGGAAGCAATGGCCTGGATTAGTAAACAAGTGTGAGGAAACCGTGAGAAAGGTCGGAGAGCAGAGCAAGCATAACTCTGAGTCTCTGACCAAGATTACATCTTTCATCAACAAGGTTGCTGGTGAGCCCCATGCTGTTTGCCTTCCTCCATCATTGCCAAAAAGCAAGCAGGAGGTCATTCCTTTTTTGAAGCAATACCTCTTGTATGTGGTCAAACGGCTCTGCCATTCCCGGCACGTCCGTAAGCTTATCCGTCTTTGCGTGTACACATCATGGATTGTGACAGTTGGCACGCTGCTCTTTGTCGCCAACGACAATGCGAAACTGAGAACAGTGGAAAAGAAGTATATCCTTCTCCGTGATTTCTCACGGCTGGATGAACGCACTTCAAAGCATTCTGACTACATCGAATGGCTATATTCGGACGAGGACGAACACCGCCAGGAGATAGAGAAACTTTGGCAAAAGAGACAAGAACGGCTGAATGACAAGAAACAAAAGTGACTATGAATTGTTGTGCAAACCGAATGCAGAAGAGTCCATCCTTATGCTAAGGAACAGACTATAATGTTTGAGATATACGAGCAACAAAGCAACAATCCAAAAGAAGTAGCCATCAATGCCCTCATCAACTGTAGAAGGACTGGCTTGGGGATGTATTTTACATATTGTGCAATTTCATACAAATTTAATATGTGCGTAATTATTATGTAATATCGGCATCGTAATTTTGCACCATAAAACATGTGGTTTGGTTTTAAGGACCTCGATTGAACCATGTGAATAATAATGAGGTTCGTAACGAGATAATTATGAAAAAAGTGTTTTTGGGTATTTTTACCTTCTTGGCATGTAATTCTGCCTTCGCAAATGGCAATAGTCTATCTTTAGAGACTGCTGAAGATGGCAAGACCGTATCGACTTTTTATGGATCTAAGGCATCAAGTAGCGCAAACAACCCTTGCAAGGGTGCAACCATCAGAAAATGTGGAACAATAGAGACCTCTTTGGTTTCGTTTATGGATGGTCAAACATTTGTGATACAGCAAGTCAAGGATGCAGAGGGCAACACGTTGTCAACCACAAATTACATCTCCCCTGTTTCTGTTAGTGAGACAAAATCTCAAGTAAGATTTGAGGCAATCAAACGGGGCGGTGTAGTTGAAGAAAATATAGAAGAATGAAAATCAAATTCATTTGCCTTTTTCTCTCTGTTTTCATCTGTACGACAGCATTGTCACAGACACGAGACTTTGTAAGTGAGATGGAACAGAATGACCTACAAATCAGACAGAAGCCACATACGGAAAGGCTTCTGTCCGATTATTTGTCTTCTGTCAATATTCCAAGTTTTATTTCTTTTTGTACTATCAACCCTCTTCTTTGATGATTTTTGCCTTAGGCGGTCTGCCAGGTCCCTTAGCCTTCACTTTCTTTGACTTGTATTTTGGGGCACATTTGTCTGGTACTATGAAACCGAAGGCTTCACATATTTCAAGTTGCTTTCCCACAAACGGGGTGATGTGTCTGGCCTTCCCTTTGTGTTCCACGATCCTGATGGAGCGCATCTCGTCAAGGATCTCGAGTGATGAACAGAAAGACTTCTTCAGGGCTGTTGACTTCCACACGTACTTTAGGTATGACGACATGACAAGCGCTATAAACATGACAAACAGCCTGCCGTTCTTTCCGTCCTCCGACCAGCTTCTCTGCCTGTCGCATCCAAGTGGCCCTTTCTGCTGTTCAAAGTATTTCTCCTGCTCGTCGCGCAGTGAGTAGGCATCAAGCGCCTGCATGGGCGTAAGGTCAAGCTTGTGCGTGACATTGGCGTAAAAGCCTGAGGCGAGCCTTGATTCCTCCACTTTCTTGGTGTTGAGATCGTATGAAATCAGAGTCCTGTCATCCTCCTTGAGCTTGACAGTGAAATAGGGGTAGTTCTTGCGTATGCTTTCGTCATCATCCATTGACAAACCGCCGGCCATGATTTCTTCCAGAGCAGCCCGCTGCCGCTTGATGGCAACATCAATGGACGTGAGTTCCTCGCTGCGCCTGACAGGGTCGAAGTACAGGTTGAGACGCAGCCTGTCGGCATCCTTCTCCGCACCTGCGCGTACCTCCACCTTATAGTCTATGTCATACTGACGGCTGTATATCCTGCTGTCCTCGTCCACCTCCATCCCTTCGGGGGAATGAACGAACGAGCCAAAGGAGCGTATCTTCTCGAGCACCATCTTCTGGCGCACCTTAACCCACATGATAAGCGGCTGTCCGTCAAGGATGTAACGCTCCATGTTGCGCACGGATTCATACCCCCTGTCCGTGATGAGCACAAGCAGGGGGAAACCTGCATGCCTGAGATCCAACAGGATGGTCTCCACGCTCCTTGAGTCCGGGATGTTGCCAGGGAAAGTCCTGTAGTATATGGGCATGTGCGTGGTGAGGTCATAGACAACCACCTCGGTTGTCTGCTCAAGGGGAAGCCGCTCCTTGTTCTTGCCCCATTTGATGTCAGCCAGCGAGCTGCCGTATGCAGAGCGGGTCGTGGAATCCACGGCACACAGGTCCCCGTCCTTCGTCCTGGCTGCCCTGAGGCGGAACAAGTCCATACGGTGCTGTTCCGTGATACTTTGTGTAAGGCGGGTGATGTCAGACGAGGTCAGAGGATACCCGCATGGAGTCTTGACAATCCGCTGCCAATGGGCTACGCGATTAAAAGTGTTACCCGTAGTGATGTGGAACATGGCGAGTGTCATTATAGCGTCGGCCATTTCCCTGTTGCCACCCAGCGCCTCCTCCAAATCCTTGCGGATGCCGGTCTTCTCGGCAATCTGCTCCAGCAGCCAAATGTCACCATACAGCTTGTTGGAATCATCATTGTCATTTGTTGGTCTGCCAGCCTTTCGCTCACTAGGAAGTGCAGCCACCTCACTCATGTCCCAGTCGTCGGGAAATATGAGTTTCCTTCGCTCCGACAAATCCGCATAAAGGAACGTCTTGTTGGGGTGGAACTTGTTGTTCTCGTCAATTGTGCCCCAGTGGATACGCTTGTGCTTGTTGCGTCCACTTGTCCTGTCAGGGTCTATTACCAGCGGCTGAGTGCTGGCATACCTGTAGCCGTTGTTCAGGTGTATCTTCACCCTATAGTTTGTACTTTCTTCTGCCTGTCTTGCCATATCTGTACTGTTTTGATAGTACAAAGGTAGTACAAAATAATGAAAGAACAAACAAAAAGGTC
>JBJEAY010000028.1:0-3730 GCA_051869575.1 Prevotella sp.
GTTTCCTTGCTTTCAGCCATTGCGTTCATTGCGAACACAAGGACGAAAAGTAATATTGATATTGTCTTCTTCATATTCTATTCTTATTTTTGGTTAATAATCTTTCCATTCACAATAACGAGTCCCTTGAATGACTTGGCTACTTTCTGACCGTTGAGATTGTATCTCTCGCCATTGGCGCTTGCCTTGTCTGATGCTACGGTGTCAATGCCTGTGGTTGTCATGTGACTCTTGAAGAAAGCCATGTAGTTGTCGTACCAGTCGTTGGCAGTCTGATGCTTCAGTTCCGGATTGAACATGATGGTCTTCTCCACTCCTTCGGGAAGATTGTTGTAGGGAGCGATGTTGGTGTGAGGAGGACAGACGTCGTCCTGCAGACCGATGCACGACATCACTGGCGAAGAGATGCGGGTGGCGAGGTTTTTCGTGTCGAAATAAGAGAGGAAGGCAAACATCTCCTCGTCGCTGAGGCCGAGTTCCTGCTGCTTCTGATGAGCAGGATATGCAGGCCAACTGCCAACCTCGAAGTAGTCGGGGAAGTCGCCCATGAATGGTATGGCAGGAGCAATGGCTCTTAGATAATGGTCGCTCAGTGCGGCTGCAGCGTATGTGAAGGCTCCACCCTGACTTGCTCCCTCGGCAAAGAGGTTATTGCCATCAACCTTGTCGCGAGAGCAGAGGAAATCAATGCCTCGCAAAACGTCCATGTATGCACCACGATAATAATAGGTGTCCTTGTTGCCGAAGTTAAACTGGAACCAGTCGCCATAGGTGTTCACGTATGGGTCGCGGTTGTTTATCAGCTGACCACGGGTAGAGAGATACAGCTCGCAGAAGTCTTCTCCGTCACCATTAGGACAATATGGGTCGTAGCCTGAGTCATATCCCTGATAGTGAATGATGGCAGGATATTTGCCGGCAGCCACAGGCTCGGCATAGTAGCCGCGGATAATAGCTGGCTCTCCGTCCTTAGAGTCAGCGATTGACTTCATCTCCACAAGCCATACATTGCGCTTGGCAGTTGACTTTTCCTCGATCTTGGTGAATGTGGCGTCAATGGCAACTGTGGCAAGCTCAGCCTTGGCAGCTGCCCAGAAATCGTCGAAGTCGCCCTGCTTGTCGATAGGAGAAACAATCTCCGTAGGGTCAACACCAATGTTGAATGCGCCGGCAGTCTCATCGTTGACGAGAGCAGTGACATGGTAGAATCCAGGCTCAGCCTCGAAAGTGAAAGTCAACACAACAGATTCTCCAGCCTTTACCTCTGCCGTCTGCGATAGACTCTTATAGTCAATGAACTTGTCGGTGGTGACACGCAATTCGGCATTGGCGGCAACATCGTCCTCGTTTTCGTTCTTTATTTCAACCTTAATTGTAACATTACCGTCGCTATACACCCAATTATCTGTTACTGGCACATTGATGGTGAGGGTCTTGATAGTAGCGGGGGCAACTACCTCTACACTTGTGAGAGTGTAGTTGCAACCGCAGATGATGCAGCCGCCTGACTGAAGGCTTGCGAGCATTTCCTCGGTGATAGTGTATTTGGTATATGCACCTTCGGGGGCATTGGCTTCTGCGCCAGGAAGCATGTTCCAGTCGCTACCGCGAGGTGAAACCTGTGCGCCAGCCTTCACGTCCTTGTGATGCAGGCGTAGCTCATTGCCAACAACTGCATTCTTGAACTTTGAAGCAGGGATTACCACGTATGCCGACCAGTCGGAAGGCATAACAGTTTCGCCACTCCAGACGATTACATTTTCTTCCTTTTCTTCATTGCCACTTTCTTCCTCTCCGCCTTCTTCCTCATAACCTGTCAGATATTTCTTGAAGAAGGCAGAATAAGTATTAGAGAAGTCGGCAGCAGCGGCATGGCCGTTGAAATTGTTGAGAGAATAGGCCTTGTCGGCTGCATCCACTTGTGTGAGCAACAGATAGGGAGCTATGTTGGTGTGAGTGGGGTCGGTAGTGTCCTGAAGCGAGAAGTTGGTGATTACAGGGCATGTGATATATGGTGCGAAGTTCTTAACGTCGTAGTATGACAGGAAGTCGAAGAGCTTGTCCCATGACCAGTCGGAATTGTTGTCGAGGAAATTTTGGAACACATTCTTCGGCCATCCCACGCACTCGGTGTTGTGACGGAAGTCGGAATGTCCGGTGATGCTTGGAGCTATTGCCTTTACACGACCGCCACCAAGGAAGGCAGCGGCATAGCAGAACGAGCCGCCCTGCGAACCACCGGCAGCGAAGATGTTGTCCTTATCCACACCATACTGTGCGGCAAGGTCGGAACAGAGGAAATCGACGGCACGGGCACAGTCGAGATTGCCTCCATAATAGTAATGCTTGTGGCTGTCGCCCAGTCCGTAGGCATAATAGTCAGGAGAGGTCTTGCCCTCGGGATAGTATGTAGGTTGGTCGTCGCGGCAAAGCTGCTGACCACGTGTTGAGAATACGAAGTCAATGAAATCTCCAGAGGCAGTGCGACTTGGCACATTTAGTTTGCCAGTACCGCCATCTGTTCCCTGATAGGTTATGATTACAGGATGTTTGATTCCTTCCTCTCCCTTAGGCACTGCAAGGAATCCTGCCACAGTGACTGGTTCTTCGCCAACGACATTGGGTGTTGACTTCATTGTCACCTTATATATTGTGCGAAGGTCAGTGTCTGCTTTTCCGTCGGTATATTCCTCTATAGAGTATTCAGGTGCAATAGCAGCAAGTTCGGCGAGAGCATTGTCCCAGAACTGCTTGAAGTCGGCCTTGCTGTCGGCAGGACAGTTGATGCCTTCAAGATTATATGCAATATTATAAGAACAAATGGTATTGCCATTGTATGTGGCGGTGAAGTGATATACACCTGCCTCTGTAATATATCCAGAGAGATCGATGGTGCAAGGTGTGACAGTAGCATTTGTTCCGTCACCAGCCGCAGCGGTAATATTGCGGTTGTAAGTGTTTACGGCACTGCCGTTGTCGCGAGTGAGAGTAACAACAAGACTGACATCCTGAGCCGTTGTCTCGGGATTTACAAACGAAAAAGAGAGCAGTGGCTGTTCGCCTACCATGAACTCACGGATACAGGACATATCACATTCGGCATAAAACTGCTGTTGTAAACATATCAGGTCAACTGACGTAAATGTGTATCCGCATCCCTTGACAACGAGTCCTGATGACTTCATCTCAGTGAGCATGTCAGCATTGATGGTGAACTCCACCTTTCCCGGCTCAGTCACATGGGCACTCTGATTGGGGTCGAAGTTCGACCAGTTGCCTTTCTGTAGGCAAACCTGAGGATAGCTGCAGGAGGATGACACCGCACTCACTGTGACAACAATCTTGTCGCCCTTGTTTGCATTGGCAAAGGCTGCGGCATCGATTTTCTGGGAACCAACCGACCAATCGTCGGCGCAAATAACTTCGCCAG
The DNA here is from genome assembly GCA_051869575.1 of Prevotella sp. Taxonomy (GTDB): domain Bacteria; phylum Bacteroidota; class Bacteroidia; order Bacteroidales; family Bacteroidaceae; genus Prevotella. The sequence goes on from JBJEAY010000028.1 coordinate 3,431, forward strand.
TGAAGAGATTTGTAGTCTCCTCCGTTACGGCGGCAGCTCTTGTTGCAGCACTTGCCACAACCGCGAAGCACACTAACATATAGAATAGTGCTGTTCGTCTGAATTCAAATAATCGTTTCATGTTATTATAGTTTTTTTCGGATGTTATTTCGATGCAAAGATAGGATAATATATATTATTAGTGGTATGCGATTTGTCGATGAAATGGCATAATTCTACATTTTGCACCTAATTATTCTACAATTTTACACCTTAATTGTTGGTGGTTTGCAAAAAAAACAGTATCTTTGCCCCAAAATA
>JBJEAY010000029.1:0-3730 GCA_051869575.1 Prevotella sp.
GATGGTGGCACCAATCATGAACAGACATGCGCCTATAAGCATCATGATGGACTTGGTCACATCTCCTTCGCCTGTGTTCATCTTTATATATATCTGTAGTGCGCCGATGATGGCTACTATGGCTGATATGGCATAGAGAAGATAAACCACATAGAGCATCATGGTCACTGTGAAATCGTGAGCATTGCTCAGCGCATCAGCTCCCCAGCTGTAATCAACACCTCCACATTTGGCAGATGCAGACACGGGCAGGAGGAGCATGATGCTGGCAATGGCAAACAATTGATTGTATTTACATTTTATCCCTGGCATTCTTCTTCTCTATTTTTCTTTTGTTGTGTTTCTCGTTCAGATTCTGCATAAACTCATCGGCAAAGAAACTGCATTGCATTTTAGGGTCGATATGCTCCAAATGCGCTTCGTTGTCTTCGTTGAGTTCCTGACTTGATACAGGCAGTTCCGTCTGAGTCTCCTGTGAAGGCTCCTCAACTACTGGGGGATTCACTACTACTGATTTGCCGGTGGGGTTCAAAACCCTAAGACCATCCTCCGTAACATGCTCTGTATAGGTGGGGACGCTCAAATCAGGGTCATCATTGTGCTCTTCCACGGCAACGGGCTGCTCCTCGTTTGCCATGTCGCTGACATCGTAGGTCTCTTCTTCTGTGCTTTTTTCACCTTTCTTTCCGTGGAGGTCTAATGTGATCTGTACAGCGAAGTACACCACATAAGCAAAGGTTAGGACGAGTGCAAATATTACAAATCCTGACATTGTTCAATTTGATTTATATGTTATCCAATATAATTATTATCATACTCGGAAGATGGATGCAAATCCAGTGTTATCCCGAAAATCAGTGCAAAGGAACATATAATTCAGCGAAGAGAGAAAATTTACAAGGATAAGCATATCATACTTAACACACATTACAATAGAAGTATGATTTTCTTTCAATAATCATACTATAAAGTGCTACTGATTGCGTAAATAAGGCTTGAGAGTTTCTTTCCTATGGTATCTCAATAAGAGAATAGATTATGGAATGGTTGCAACAAGGGTAAATGCTTTTGCTATAGTGTATGAGTATATGAAAGATGCTTGTGGTTTTTCATCTGTCAATAAAAAGAGTGACATCCCATTATTAGGCCAGAGCTTGTGAGGATCAAGTTTGTATTATGTAAGCATGCACATAATATCACTATTGATATAATATGCAAATGCGTATATTATAAAGAGTGCGATATTGTGCTCGATTCAATAGAGTTAATATGTTATGAGGCGTAATTTTTGAACGTCTAACAAAGAAAAATGACCCTCGAATGTTAAAAATCAGCCCAAAACTTCGCTTTGTGCCGTAATTATTTTACGGAACGAGATTTTATTAGTAACTTTGTACCCTCAAATAATAACAAAAACAAGTAGATATGCTTACACATTTCGCAGTTACAAACTATAAAGGCTTTAAGCATCGCATAGAATGGGACTTGTCCCATCCAAGCAACTACTCTTTTAATGCTGATGCCGTTCAAGAAGGTGTTGTCAAGAATGGCATCATCTATGGTCCAAACGGAGCAGGAAAGTCAAATTTCGGTTTGGCTATCTTCGATATTGCCAACCATCTGTCTCATAAATGGAAGAAGCCAGACTATTACCTGAATTATGCTTGTGCCGGCTATCAAGACCTGCCGGTGGAATTTGAGTACACATTTGTCCTTGGCGGGCATACCTTATTGTATAGTTATAGCAAGGTGGCTTTGGAAATGAAGGGCAACATCGTTCGTGAGCAGCTGATTGTGGATGGCAATGAGGTGCTGTTGAAGGATAAAGGCGTTTTAAACGTTGCCAACGAGTTTGGATTGACACAGACAGCGGTTGACAGCCTGAAGGATAGTGCAAACAACATCTCTATTGTCAACTACCTGCTTGGTTCTGTGCCTCTTCCCAAGGGGCACGCCCTGCTCTTGCTCCGGGATTTTGTTGAGAATATGCTGTTCTTCAGAAGCTTGGATAACCGCGAGTTCATTGGCTTGAAAGAGGGGGGAAGCAACATTGAGGAGTATATTATCACACACAAACTTGCCGATGACTTTGCTGCATACCTGAAAGAGGTTAGTGGACAAGACTACGAGTTTGCTCCCAGTGCACAAGGTGACAACGTGCTTTACTGTCTGATGGACGGCGTGAGAATACCATTCCAATGGGTGGCATCCACAGGCACAAAGAATCTGGAGCTTCAATACTATTGGCTGAAAGAAATGGATAATGCTTCATTCGTGTTCATTGACGAGTTTGATGCTTTCTACCACCATGAACTGTCCTATAAGATTTGCAAGCGATTGTTTGAGGGAAGCAATCAGGTGTTTGTAACCACACACGACACCTTCCTGTTGAGCAACGATCTGCTCCGTCCCGACTGCTTCTTCATTCTCAGAGACAACCAGATTAAAGCCATCTGCGACATGACAGACAAGGAACTGCGCTTTGGACACAATCTGGAGAAACTTTATAGAGGCGGAACATTTGGCTTATGATCCTGTTTGTATTTGAAGGCGACGAACGTGAACCTCGTCTGTACAGGACATTAGAGAGGTTGTATTTCCCGAAGCAGAACGAGAATATCATCTGCTCTTTCGGGAACAACATCTATGACCTATACAACGAGCTGCAAGAGTATGACGGGGATGGCGACATTGTCGCTCTCATGCGAGAACGTCTTGCCGATAGAGGCGATGCGACATTGGACGGCATAAGGAACTCGGATATTTCTGAAATATTCCTGTTCTTCGACTATGACTTCCAAAACTCCCAACTCTCGCTTGACGAAATCAACAGGCGCGTTGAAGAGATGCTGACACTATTTGATGATGAGACCGACAATGGTAAACTCTACATCAACTATCCCATGATTGAGTCCATCCGCTACACCAAGGAACTGCCTGATGATGCGTATGCCAGCTATACCATTGGAAGGGAAGCTTGCAAAGACTTCAAGCGTCTGGCACGCGAGTTCTCCGCATACGACAGTCTTGACCATCTGCTGTTCAAGGATGGAGAAACTCCCACTAAGGACAAATATCTGAAGGTAAAGGATAACTGGGAGTATCTGAGGGCAATGAATGTCTGTAAGGCAAACCTGCTGACAACAGGGTTGTTCACTATGCCCAGAGAGAAATCCGAGATCGGTCAATTGGCTGTATTCAACAACCAAGTGACGAAGTTTGTGAAGCCAAATGAAAGTGTGGCCATACTGAACAGTTTCCCTATCTTCATTTATGAGTATATGAAGTAGGGGGTTCAAATATTCATGCAAAATCAAAAGAGTCTTCTGCGGTTGGCAAAAAGCCTTTGCAGGAGACTCTTTTTCAGTAAAAAGAAAAGGACAAGGATGAAGGGGTTGGAAATGGTTTAGGTTTACCTTACCCCATGTATTTATACATGCCCTTCTTAAACTTGAAAAATAAACTTGTTCGGTCGCAATTCAGGTTTACCCATCTTATTATATATATAAGCCTATCTAAACTAAACCTAAACCTAACTGCATGCAATCCTTTTCTTTTTACTGAAGTAAGAATCTGACCTCTGGAGTATATGACATGGTGTTGATTCATCAAGAAACCAACATATTTTGCACGTAAAGCGTGAATAACTTGCAGGAAGTTTGGTGTTCTGTAGATTATCAATACTTCGGTAAATTTTTACCGAAAAATTAAAAGTTAAACAATAGAACCG
>JBJEAY010000030.1:0-3717 GCA_051869575.1 Prevotella sp.
AGCGCGGAAGGCGGTCGAAGAGTTGGGACAGAAGAATGGTGAGCGACACTGTCCAGGGAATATATGCCCAACGCTCTATGAACAGAGGGAAACGGCGGCGAAGGCCGTCCTCGAAATTCACGCACACTAAGGTGCTCATCACCAACAGGAGAACGAGAAGCCATAATGAGGACTTTGGCATTCGATAGCGCGACTTGACTATCGCTCCGGCATTGATGCCAAGCAGGAAGATGGGAATGCGCGAGAAGAAAATCTCAAGATGACCCACAGAGTGGTGGAGAGGTTGCCAATACTGCACTAAGAGCGTGAGAAGAAGTGAGGCAACAGGCAGCCAGCGGTAATGTGCATCGGCCTGGATAAGTCGCATATACCACGGTGCAATGAGATAGAGGGTGAGGATGGCGGGAACATACCAGAAATTGAGGGCAAGATGATGCCAGAAACCGTAGTTTATCGCCAGTTCGCCCAACAACTCCCAAAGGTTTATCTTGCCGTCGATGAACTTGGGTATATAAAATAATGCAGCGACAACGAGCCAAGCGGGATAAATACGCTTGTAGCGGCGCCAATAGAAATGGCGCAGAGAGGAATTTTTGGTCCAAGCATACCACAATCCGATGCCACTGAGGAATAGAAAGATGTCAACACCGAGGTTGCCGCAACGTGCAAGGCAATACCACAGTGTGTCGTGGCGATTTCCACATACGTGAAACATCACCACGTATATCATGGCAAAACCCATCAGTTCGCCGCGATACTTGCTTATCAGTGACAAATCAATATCCTTCATCGACCCCACTTTAATATTTTAATTCTTTAATTTTTTAATATGTTCAAAACCCCACGCCACGCCAATGGCGGCAATAACATAGAGCATGAGTCCGTCGTAGATGTCACCACGATGGGACACAGGAATGAATATCTTGCGCATGGCGGGATGGGTGACGAACATAGCCGCAGAGATGCCACCAAGCCATATCGACCAATGGAGAAGCCAATTGGGCAACGACTTGACAAGGCAGGCAGTGGCAAGGATGACAGCCACGGGAGCGAAATACCATGATATCTCATATAGGCTCATCACCACGACAAGAGCCGATGCCACCAATGTGAGCAATGCCCAATGCCCACGGGTGAATGCTGAAAGTGCGCCGCCGCATAGATGACGGGCGGCAAGGATGCCGCAACCGAAGGGCAGGATGCCGCCCACGGCGTTATAGCGCAGATAATTGAGAGTGTCGCCAGTGGGTTCGCAGAACACCTGTGCCAGGAAACACACGACTATTGCCACTGCCACTATCCACGACGGACGGCGATACATCACAAGACGATAAATGAGATAAAGCTCTATCATCAAACCGAAGAACCAATAAGGGCCTGGCCATATCCAGGTGTTGGGTTCGGGAAAGAGGTTGATGACCATGAGTCCTTGCTCGATTATCTTGTCGCAGTAGAAATGAAAACTGCGAGGTGTCATGATGTCGATGATGATGAAGAACACGAATCCCGGCACCATCATCTTGAGGAGCTTGAGATAATGAATGCGCATGAATCCTAATGTGGAATGGCGGGGAGAGGTGGTATTCTCGTACTTAAGCACAAGACCGAATCCGCTGAGAAAAAGGAATACAGGTACGCCATAATGCCCGAAGAACGATAGCATGTTGGCCAAGAAGAGGTCGTCGGGGGAGGTGAGGGCTTGCCACATTCCTGCCGCCCTGTCGGCATGGAATTTGTATTCATTCTCCCTGACTGTACCATTGAGCCAATGGCAGTAGTTGTGGAGCATGATTGCCATGATGGCTATGCCACGCATAGCAGAACATTCATCTTTTGTAAGTATGCTTGTTTTCATCGTCTTTCTTCTTAGTTTTCATTTCTTCTTCATGTTTCATTCTCAACTCATCGTAATCTACCGTGCCCTTGATGATTCGCTTGCGTGAAGCATCGTAGTCGTCGCTGAGGATGTTGTAATCATCACGATAGAACGGAGTCTGTATGCCTGCAAGATAAACTAACACCTGGGATATGTTGTCGGTCATAAACGGACGATGGGCTGCATGGTTTATCTGTCGCACTATGTCGGGATGATTCTTGGCATATTGCTTGGAATACCATATCCACAGGGGTATCTCGTATTCCTCATGAGCAAGGCGGAAGTCGATGACTGCCGAGTGGTTGCGACCGAAAAGCTCAAGGCCGTCGCCAAAGGCCTCCTCGCCGTGGTCGGACATATAGATGACGATGGCATCCTCGTTCTCAAAACGCTTTATTACCTCGCCCATGATGGAGTCGTTGTAGAGGGTGGCGTTGTCGTAGTCGGCAAGCAGCATGCGGCATCTCTTGCTCATCTCGGGCCAATCCTTCTTGTAGTCGCCTTCGCGGAAATACTTGCGCTTGGGCGGGAAGCGGTCGTGATAGTTGGTGTGTTGTCCTTTCAGATGCAGGATGGTGAGGCGGGGCACGTCGGGATTATCTTCGCGGTCCTTCATCACTATCTGGTCGTAATCCCTCAACACTCCGGCATCGTATTTATACAACTGAGTGTTGCGCACGTCAAACTGCGCCTTGCTCAGGATAGGGTTGTTGAGGAAGAAACCTCCGCTGAAGTCATACACAGCCTCCTTGGCCTGCGGCAAGAACTGGTTGGTGATGAAGGCAACACGATAGCCTGCCCTGCGGAACAGTTCGGGAAAGAGTGGGTCGTCGCACCAGTCGCCCTTGTCGCCTACGGCATGGAGCGAAAAGATATTCTTGAAGACAAAGCTCGTGAGGTTATAAGGCGCGATGACATCGGTGAAGGGTATGAGGTTGCCCTTGCGGCGTAATTCCATCTGCCGTGGGGTGGTCTCGTGGTTATAACCGTAGAGCTGGGAGTGGTGCTTGTTGTAGCTTTCTCCAATGACGAAAACAATGTGTTTGCTACGGAATGTGCAGGAGTCAACCTTCACATCCTGTATGCCTGCCACCAATTTGTCAACTTGCTTCGATGCCAACTTATTGGCGTATATACTGAATGCAAGTCGGTAGATGGGAAGATAGAGGTTGGCGCGACCTTTTTGTGTCAACTCGTGCTCCACATCGCCGATGTTCTTGTAGGACATCAGTCTTACCGTGGCAAGTTTGTTGTTGATGGTTTCTGTATATCCGTTATATAGCAATATGAGCGAAATCACACCAAGAAGTCCGCCTGCTGCCGCTCCGATACTCACCTTTGCCTTGTCGGAGGGTGAGAGCTTTTGGTAAATACGACCTATGCGCCCAGTGAGTTTGTGTCGCACTGCAGGATGCACCTTGCGGCGAGAGGCGATAATGTTGCATACAATGTGGGCAAGCATAAGAAGAAGGATAAGCCCAATGGGAGACCAAAGGAGATTCCAGTCGAGATAGGTGGTGAAAAACTCCGACGCCTCGCTGCTGTTGGTTTCGCCAACGAGAAGCAACATGGTGGGAGTAAGGGTAGAGCCAAACCTGACGAAGCAATACATATCAATAATCGACACTGGATAGAGAATACCATACATGGTAGCTCGTATCCAACGTCTTATCTTGACGGGAATAAAACTAAGGATGAGGCACACGACATAAAGGTCGAGGAACAGCTCTATTGGGGCAAGTTCATAGGGGTAGTACCCCTTCTTGTCAGGCACTTCGAGCTGCGTGCAGGCATAGCCCAGAAGAAACATGAACACGAAGAAGGCAAAATTCACCCTTATA
>JBJEAY010000031.1:0-3714 GCA_051869575.1 Prevotella sp.
CAGACTGATTGATCTGTCATTTGCCGAGGACATCGGCGACGGCGACCACACCACGCTCTGTTGTATCCCCGAGGACGCAATGGGCAAGTCGAAACTCCTTATCAAGGAAGACGGAATATTGGCAGGTGTTGAGATTGCCAAGGAAGTGTTCCATCGCTTCGACCCCACCATGCAGGTAGAGGTGCTTATGGGTGATGGCACTAAGGTGAAAAAAGGTGATGTGGCGATGATTGTCACTGGTAAGGTGCGCTCGCTCTTGCAGACTGAGCGTCTGATGCTCAATATCATGCAGAGAATGAGCGGTATTGCCACTATGACCGCTAAATATGTAGAGCGTCTTGAAGGCACCCACACACGCGTGCTCGACACCCGCAAGACCACTCCCGGTATGCGTATGCTCGAAAAGCAGGCTGTGAAGATTGGTGGAGGATGCAACCATCGCATCGGTCTCTTCGATATGATTCTGTTGAAGGACAACCACGTTGATTTCTCAGGTGGTATTGCCAATGCCATCAACCGCTGTCATGAATATCTCAAGCAGAAGGGACTCGACCTGAAGATTGAGATTGAGGTGCGCAACTTTGACGAACTCAAGCAGGCTATGGATTGCGGCGGTATCGACCGTATCATGCTCGACAATTTCTCTGTTGCCGACACCAAGAAGGCTGTGGAGATTGTAGGTGGAAAGTATGAGACGGAGTCGAGTGGCGGTATCACCTTCGACACTCTGCGCGACTATGCCGAGTGTGGCGTGGATTACATATCCGTGGGAGCCCTCACTCATTCGGTCAAGGGACTCGACATGAGTTTTAAGGCGACGGAGTAATCGCTTTGCGACTTGTCGCAAAGCGAAATTAAAATATTAAAAAATTAAAGAATTAAAGTTGCTGCGCGTAATTTAAGATTTTATGAAAAAGACAATATTATTTTCTTTGGCCTTTTTTGCCGTAAGCGTTACAGGCTTTGCCTGCACCAACTTTATTGTTGGCAAGAAAGCGAGTGTTGACGGTTCGGTGATGTGCAGTTACAGTGCCGACGACTATGGAATGTTCCAACATTTGGCTCACTATGCAGCCGGCAAGCATGCCAAGGGCGAGATGGTGAAGATATTCGATTGGGACACGAATGAATATCACGGTGAGATACCACAGGCTGCCGAGACCTGGAATGTGATAGGTAATATCAACGAGTGGCAGGTGACTATCGGTGAGACTACATTCGGCGGACGTGAGGAGATGGTTGACTCCACTGGTATCATCGACTACGGATCACTTATCTACCTTGCCCTCCAGCGTTCCAAGACCGCCCGCGAGGCTATCAAGGTGATGACCACACTCGCTGAGACATACGGCTATAACTCGGGTGGTGAGACATTCACAATCTGCGATCCTAACGAGGCGTGGATTATGGAGATGATGGGATGTGGAGCTGGCAGCAAGTCGGTGGTATGGGTGGCACTCCGTGTTCCCGACGACGCCATCTGCGCTCACGCCAACCAGAGCCGCATCCGCACCTTCAACCAGAAGGACAAGCAGAACGTGATGTGCTCTAAGAATGTGGTGAAGTTTGCCCGCGAGAAGGGATGGTTCAATGGCAAGGACGCCGATTTCAGTTTCTGCGACACCTATGCCGCTCCCGACTTCGGCGGTCGCCGTTTCTGCGAGGCTCGCGTGTGGACATTCTTTAATATGTATAGCGACGACATGGCTCAGTATGTTGACTATGCCGCAGGCAAGGTGGCAGATGCCAAACCGATGCCTCTGTGGATTGTGCCCAAGCGCAAACTCAGTGTCCACGACATGGAGATGGCAATGCGCGACCACTACGAGGGCACCCCGTTCGCTCTCGACAGTGACATAGGTGGAGGTATTTGGGATATGCCTTATCGTCCCACTCCGCTCCAGTTCAAGGTGGATGGCAAGAGCTATTTCAACGAGCGTCCTGTGAGCACCCAGCAGAGCGGATTCGTGTATGTCAGTCAGATGCGCTCATGGCTTCCGCGTGAGGTGGGCGGCATATTGTGGTTTGGCAATGACGATGCCAACATGGTGGCTTTCACTCCTGTGTATTGCTGCACCGCTGAGGCTCCGCGCCCATACAACACTCCCGGTGCCGACAATATCACATTCAGTATGGACAATGCCTTCTGGGTGTGCAATTGGGTGAGCAATATGGTTTATCCCCGCTATGCGCAGATGTTCGGCAGTTTGCAGACTGTTCGCGATTCGCTCGACAACTCTTACTTTGCTGCTCAGGCAGAGGTGGAGGCAAAGGCTCTCGAACTCTCCAAGACCGACCGCCAGGCTGCTGTGGATTATCTGTCAAAATACACCTCAGACAAGGCCGACCAGATGCTCGACACATGGAAGAACCTCGCCACCTATCTCATCGTGAAATACAACGACATGGTGGTGAAAGAAGATGTCAACGGCAAGTTTGTCCGCGACAAGTTTGGTCTTGGCAAGCGTCCCACTCGCCCTGGCTATCCCGAGCGTTATGCCCGTGAGCTTATCAAGCAGACAGGCACAAAGTTCGAGGTGGGGAAATAATAAGTTACAGAGATTGAAGTATTCGCTCCGCTGTTCGTCCGTCCCATCGGTCGGGAATAGCGGAGCGTTTATATTTGCCCGCAATGATGTCGGCAAGTGTAGAGCTCAGGAGGCATGCCTCGCTGCCCACAAGAGTGTTGCTTCCTATGGTGACAGTCTCGATGTGCTCGGTGTAGTCGTTGAGCGTTATGCAAGGCACTGAGTTGAATGTTGCTTCCTCAGCCACATTGCCCGAATCGGTAATTATTCCCAAAGCATGGGATGTGAGATAACCGAATTCAAGATACGACAGACTATCCACGATCCTTATTGGCGATGATGGCGATAATAGGGGAGCGATTGCCTTGGCGGCAAGAGAATGCAAGGGAGCAATCACAGGTATGTTGCCTGCTTCCTTCTCTATTGCAGCCACCATTTGCTCTAAGAAGGCAGAGTCTGAAATAAGTGCCTTGCGATTGATAGTCAATACAAGATACTTGTCGATACCGTCGATGCACGATGGACGGCGGAATCTGGAGTAGTTGTGGCGCAAAGTATCGATGAGCAGGTTGCCCACCATGTATATCTTGTTCAGTTCCGCTCCCTCGCGTGTGGCAATACTGTTGGCATTCACTCCTGCGGTGAACATCAAGTCGCTGAGTCCGTCGATTACGAGGCGGTTGATTTCCTTCGGCATATTGATGTCAAACGAGCGAGTTCCTGCCACGAGATGAGCCAAGCGCTTGCCTCGCTTCTTGCTCACTATCGCCACTGCCATGGTGGAGGCGAGGTCGTCGCATACGATGACAGTGTCGGTGGCAACAGTGTCGAGATAATGGTCGAATGCCGACATCACCCTGCCTGTGAGTTCGTTGATGCTCTCACAGTCAACACCGAGGAACACGTCGGGGTGGGGGATTTCGAGTTGTGCAAACAGGTCGTCCTCCACTGTCGGGTCGTTTTCACTACCCGTATAAACCAATGTATATGATATGTCGTTGCCATTACGTTTGGCATTGATGGTTGCCCAGATGATAGGTGCCAACTTGATGAAGTTGGGGCGTGCGCCTGCTACGAGTGTTATATGCATAAGTATTAAATAATGTATATTTGACTGCAAAAGTAGCGATAAATAATGAAAAAACAAAGAAAATTGAATTAAGCAAGTAAAACAAAAAGACCTTAA